>NZ_JIBB01000021.1:0-55760 GCF_000620525.1 Acinetobacter sp. UNC436CL71CviS28 | reverse complement strand
TGAAACCTTATTCAGTTGTCTCAAAGGACGCGGGTTTAATCTTGAAAATACGCGCTTGACAGACCCTAGACGAGTGAAAAAATTGATTGCGGTGTTAGCTATAAGCTTCTGTTGGTGTTACTTAACGGGTGAATGGCAACATGATCAAAAAAAAGCGATAAAAATAAAGAAGCATGGACGACTCTCAATGAGTTTATTTCGCTATGGTTTAGACTATGTTCAAATGGCGATTCAGCGTTTAATTGGTTTTGGGAAAAAAGAAGAGTTTAAGGAAATTTTGGCAATTTTAAGAAGGCAGAACCCTGATAGGATAAGGGTTCTGTGAAATTTGTCGTGTACAGAGAAAATTATATTAAAGAGATTGGGTCAAACATTTAATCCCGACATCTTATAAACTAGAATTAATTCTGTATCACTTTTATTAAGGTAGTTTTTCACTGTAATAGATCTATACAGATTCTGAGTTATCTTAAAAAATTTCAGTATGACTAATCTATAAAAGTTAGAATTGAGCTTTCTATATTTATAAGATGTGATATAGCTCACTACATAAATAGTGTACTAGCTAACAGATATTTAAGCCTAATAAGAATTTCATCAATGAGTCCCCTGCTATGGGAGTGCGATCAAGCAGAGCATTTGTATACCTTCTCCAGACCTATAAATAGAAATTTATAGATTGAAGTATTCTAATAGGCTCAGTTAAAAAAATTTTAAAGGAAAGTGATTAATACCTGAAATCTAAAAACTGGACCATTGGTTTATAGATTTGTCTTAAAATATTTATTGTTCATTAATTTATAGTTTTAACATAAAAATATAAAATCCACTTTAAAATCAGGACTTACTCCAGTTTTCAAATCTCCTCTTGAATTGAAAAAAAGAGATCATTCGATCTCTCTTTATATAGAAAACAAAATACTTAAATAACTGTTTTTAAGGATTAGGCTGGATCCCCCCAGTCAATATAACATTTCTTTTGCGATAATAGACAAAATACATAATGGCCAGTGCACTGAGCCATACAGGTGCCAAAATAACGGCTGAGCGCATATCTGGTGTCAGGCTCATGATCGTTAAAATGAAAAACATAAAAGCAATCGTTAAATAATTTGTCCAAGGACTGGCAATAGCTTTAAATGCAGTCAGCCTGTGTTGCTGCTTCATCACTTTTACAAACTTCAAATGAGTGACTGAAATCATAAGCCAGTTAATTACTAATGCAGCAACCACCAGCATCATAAGAAAACCAAACGCTTTTTCTGGAATAATATAGTTAATGACTACGCAAAGTGCAGTAATCGAACCGGATACAGCCAAGGCTGCGACTGGAATTCCACGATGATTCACTTTTTTTAGAAACTGCGGTGCATTGCCCTGTTCTGCCAGTCCGTGCAGCATACGACTATTACAGTAAATACAACTGTTATAAACTGAAACTGCTGCGATCATTACGACCAGATTCAAGACATTGGCTACACCATGATTATTTAAAGACTGGAAAATTAGTACAAATGGGCTCCCCCCTTGTGCCACCTGATTCCAGGGATATAAACTCAACAGAATACCGATTGCGCCAATATAAAAAATCAAGATACGGTAAACAATCTGGTTCGTAGCTTTTGGAATATTTTTCTCAGGATTTCGTGTTTCTGCGGCTGCAATTCCAATTAGCTCTAGTCCGCCAAATGCAAACATAATAGCTGCCATAGCCATTACCAAGCCAGAAATACCATTTGGGAAAAATCCGCCGTGCTGCCATAAATTGGCTATTCCGGCTTCTGGCCCAGCGGCACCTGAAAACAATAAGTAGGCACCAAAACCAATCATGCTCAAGATGGCAATAATTTTAATGCAGGAAAATAAAAATTCTGTTTCTCCAAAAAAATGGACATTAATAAAGTTAATGCCATTAATCAGTATAAAAAACCCCATTGCAGTAATCCAGGTGGGTATTTCAGGCCACCAGAACTGTATAAATGTTCCAATAGCACTCAATTCAGCCATGCTTACCAGTACATATAGAACCCAGTAATTCCACCCAGACATGAAACCTGCCATACGGCCCCAATATTTATTGGCAAAATAGCTAAATGAACCGCTCACAGGTTCCTCTACCACCATTTCTCCCAGTTGACGCATAATGAGGAAAGCGATGATGCCTGCAATTGCATACCCCAGTAAAACTGAAGGGCCAGCAAGTTTAATGGTTTGTGAAATTCCCAGAAATAATCCGGTTCCAATAGCGCCTCCTAGTGCAATCAGCTGTATATGCCGGTTAGAGAGACCTTTCTTCAATGTATTTTGATTTGTGTCCACAGTTTTATCTCCATTGAAGGCGTAATATCCTTTACACCCTTTATCATTGTTTAGAGAAATTAAGTCAGGAGCACCGAGTAAAAACCAGTGCTCCTCAAGGTCGGATTAAAATAATTTATAAAAAAATAACCGATTGATTTTTAAAAAATTAGAAAGATATTGCATTTTTACATTCTACATAGTGCTGTTGTGTTTTAAGTTTTTGGTAGCCGAAATTACCATAGTCATAACGCGCTACGACATCAGCAAATTTAAGCAGGCTCACCGGTGCATCCATTGCCGGTAATTTAAGTTCAATCAGGCTTAAACCATCATATGCCTCTACCTGATCTAACGCATTTTTTAGTTGGCCAGCGGTCTCGACCATACAGGTCTGATATTTTTCTTTACCATTGAACACCTGTACCAATTCAGTATATTTCCAGTTCTGAATATCGTTATAGCTGGCATTTTCACCCAGAATTAATCGTTCAATCGTATAACCCCCATTGTTGAGTACAAAAATAATGGGTTTGAGACCATAACGGATAATCGTAGAAAGCTCCTGCACTGTAAGTTGCAATGAACCATCGCCAATAAATAAAATTTGCCGACGTTTTGGTGCAGCGAGTAAACTGCCGAGTAATGCAGGTAAGGTATAACCGATTGAGCCCCATATAGGCTGGCAGATATACTTGGCAGTTACCGGTAAACGTAGCCCAGATAATGCTGTATTTGATGTTCCTACTTCACCCAGAATTACATCATCTGCTTTAAAGAAATTACCAATATATTTCCAAAGGATTTCATGCGACAGCTTCTGGTGTTCTGATACCTGAATTCGCTCAGTGGCTGGCGTCTCAAGTATAGGTTTAAGCGATTTTTTAGCTGTGACCCGTAGATTCAGTGCTGTCAGCAATTCGCCCATTTCAATTCCCGGGAAGTTTTTACGTGCGGTATTAACTTCATACCGTTTAATTTCAATATAGCTGTCTTTATTGATTTTATGTGAAAACATACCCGTACCAATATCGGTAAATCTGGCTCCGATTCCAATCAAGCAGTCTGAACATTCGATCAGATTTCTTACAGATAGTTGACTGGCCGCACCAACATACACACCTGCATAATGTGGCGATGATTCATCCATAATATTTTTAGCTGTGGGAAGACAGGCATAAGAGATACCTGTTTTGGCAGAAAGTTCAGCTAATAATGTTGTGACATTAAAAATATCGGCTTCATTATCAATTAGTAGAGCAGGTTTTTTTGCTTGAGATAAGTATTTAAATAATTCGTCTACTGCCTGTTCAAGTATTTCAGGATCACTTACCGGACGTTCCAGACACAGTGGTTGATCATCTATCTGAATCTTCACATGGGTAATATCGGAAGGCAGCTGAATATGTACTGGACGGCGTTCTAGCGCGCACTGGCGCAGTACCCGGTCAATTTCTGAAGCAGCATTAGCAGGTGTCAGACGGGTCTGGGCTACCGTAAACTCACGCATGCAATTCATGATATTGTCATAATTACCATCAACCAAGGTATGATGTATTAAAGCACCCTGAGTAACAGCATGCAGTGGTGGAATGCCTGAAATATGGATCAGGGGTACATTCTCTGTATAGGCCCCCGCAATTCCATTAATGGCGCTCAGGTCACCAACACCGTAAGTGGTGGCCAATGCAGAGAAACCATTAATACGCGCATAACCATCAGCAGCATATGCTGCGTTAAGTTCATTACAGTTACCAATGAATTCAATTTTCGAATCAGCTTCAATTTGTTCCAGATAAGATAGATTGAAATCACCTGGCACACCAAAAATATGCTTGATACCCAGTTCGCTTAACCGTTTATTTAAAAAATTACCGATTTCCATGAACATTTTTATCATCCTTCTCATCTATTTTTATTCCATAGAAAGATAATATTTCATCTAAAACTTATATTTCATGCATAATAGAAACGGATTTTAATAAAAATACATGATATGTGTATCATAAAGGAATAAGGTGCATATAATGGATAAATTTGACTGGCAAATCATTCAGGCGTTGCAGAGAAATGGCAGATTGACCAATCAGGAAATGGGTGAGCTTATTGGACTGTCAGCATCACAATGCTCGCGCAGACGGCAATTTCTAGAACAGAAAGGAATCATCATCGGGTATACCGCACGTATTCACCAGCAAGCCTTAGGCCTTGAAGTTACTGCAATGGTCCATGTAAATTTAAGAGTACATGAAGCCAAAAACCAGCTAGCATTTCAGGAGCTGATTGAAAGTGAAGAATGTATACAGGATGCTTTTTCTTTAAGTGGCGATGCAGATTTTATTTTAAAAGTAGTAGCAGAAAATCTGGAGCAGCTTTCGCACTTTGTGACAGAAAAATTATTATCTTGTGATTTTATTGGTCACATAAAATCTTACATTGTTTTGAAAAAATTTAAAGAACAGAATCACTTTATGCTCAAGAATAAAGTTCCCTCCTATACTTCCTAAATTATTCTATGTGAAAAAATCTATTACGAGAGAAACTCCAGGTTATTAATTCACCATGATAAAAAGCCGGTATCATAGACACCGGCTTTTTATAGGAACAATGTTTAGGCAATCGGCGGAGTATAACTACCCTGCTGAATTGATTCCTTGATTCGGTCAGCTTCGGCTAAAACCAGATCAAGTAAATTCTTTACATTTTCTAGTGTTGCTACCGGGCTCAAGGTCGTCATTTTCAGAGACTGTACCTGCCCCACTTTAGTTACGCCAATATTAGCTTCACCGCGGGCAAACAGCTCATCTGCTACATTCTGATTCAATGCATCTAAAAATTCAGCTGGATATCCTGCTGGAACAACACGGAACAATACTGATGCGAATTGTGGTTCAACCAGAAGTTCCAGACCATCAGTTGCTTTGATGTAGTCTGCTACTTCACGTGTCAATTTCACGCCATGATCAATCATTGAACCATAAAGCTCTTCACCCAGTGCTTCAACCGTCATCCATAATTTCAACGCATCGAAACGACGTGTTGTTTGTAAAGACTTAGACACCAGGTTCGGCACGCCATGCTCTTCATCATAAGCTGAGTTCAGGTATTCTGCTTCATAGTGCATGAAACGGTAGTTCGCTTCATCTTTAAGCAAAAACGCGCCACAAGAAATGGTTTGGAAATAATGTTTATGAAAATCGAGTGTCACAGAATCAGACAACTCGATACCATCTAGCATAGAGCGATAATCATTAGACAGAATCAGTGCACCACCCCATGCTGCATCAATATGCATCCACGCACCATATTTATTGGTAATTTCACGGATCTGTTTTAAAGGATCGATTGCACCGGCATCGGTTGTACCTGCGGTTGCCACTACACATGCCACAATCTTGCCTTCAGACTGAAGGTGAGCCATGGTTTTTTCCAGTGCATCGACATCCATCTGGGCATTTTCGTTCACAGGAACAGTGACTACTGACTGGAAACCCATCCCCATCATTGCCATGTTCTTCTGCACAGAGAAATGTGCATTTTCAGAACAGATGACTTTGACATTACGCATTGCTTCTGCAGGAATACCATCACGCTGAACAGACCACGGATTACCGTTTTCATCTTTCCAGTTTTTCGCGATACAGGCATCACGCGCAAGTAATACGCCCATCAAGTTTGATTGTGTACCACCTGAGGTAAATACACCTGCCTGACCTGAACCATAACCTACTTTTTGGCGTAACCAGTCAATCAGTTGCACTTCCATCAATGATCCGGCTGGGCTTTGATCCCATGAATCCATTGACTGGTTAGTTGCATTGATGAGTACTTCAGCAATCTGGCTTGCCACCATAGTTGGGCAATGCAGATGCGCCAGCGAATGTGGATGGTGTACTTTCAGACTTTTATTCAGAAAAAGCTCAACCATACGTTCAAGCGATTTCTGTACACCCAACCCTTCTTTAGAAGGATGAAAGGCGATTGCTTCACGGAGTTCCTTGATACTGCCGCCAGTATACATTTTATCGTTTTGCAACCATGCTGCTACGGCTTTAGTCGCCTGTTCCATTGCTGACTCATAGTCAGCAATGGATTGAGCATCATTGCAGAGTAACGCTTTACGGTGTTCTGCAAAATCTACCATGAATTATGCGCCTCGAACTGCAACAAGAGCTTCAGCAACTGCTTTCTTAAAGCGAGCAATTACTTCTACACATTCTTCCTGAGTAATGATCAGCGGACAAAGTAAACGAATTACTGTACCGTTACGACCACCTTTTTCAAGCAACAGTTTATGATTAAAACACGCTGCCTGAATTGCAGCAGCCAGTTGACCATCAGCAGGATAAGCACCAATATGATTTGGCTGCTGGCGCTCGTCAACGATTTCGATACCGATCATCAAGCCGCGACCACGTACATGGCCGATACATGGAAATTCAGCTGCCAGATTTTTCAGTTCAGACTGCAAGAACTCACCACGATCATGAGCATTCTGTGCAAGATTTTGCTCTTGAATGACCTGAAGTGACGCAAGACCTGTACCCATGGCCAATTGGTTACCACGGAATGTACCAGTATGGCCTGCTGGCTGCCATGCATCAAACTTGCGCTTAATACCTAAAACTGCAAGTGGCAAGCTACCGCCAACTGCTTTAGACATCACCACAACATCAGGTTCAATTCCAGCATGCTCAAAGGCAAACATCTTACCTGAACGCGCAAAGCCTGCCTGAACTTCGTCCAGAATCAACACGATATTGTGTTTTTCAGTCACTTCACGAATCTTTTGCAGCCATTTAGTTGGGGCAACAACTACGCCACCTTCACCCTGAATTGCTTCAAGGATAACAGCCGCCGGCTTGGTAACACCACTTTCAACATCTTCAATAAACTGTTCAAAGTAATAAGTTAAAGCGTCTACGCCCGCTTCACCACCTAGACCCAATGGGCAACGGTATTCATGCGGATACGGCATAAACTGTACACCCGGCATTAAACCATTGACTGCATTTTTAGCAGACAGGTTGCCTGTCATGGCAAGTGAACCATGTGTCATGCCATGATAGCCACCAGAAAAACTGATAACAGAGCTACGACCAGTATAGGTTTTTGCAAGTTTAATTGCTGCTTCAGTTGCATCGGCGCCTGATGGACCGCAGAACTGTAAACAGTAAGCCTCCTGACCACCTGGCAGAGATGCCAGTAGTGCTTCAGTAAAAGCATCTTTTAAAGGAGTCGTTAAATCCAGTGTATGTAATGGAAGACCACTTGCAAGTGTCTCCTGGATACTTTGAATCACCGCAGGATGATTATGACCTAAAGCCAATGTACCTGCCCCAGCTAAACAATCAAGGTATTTTGTACCTTCCACATCGGTAACCCAGCAACCATGTGCTTGTGCGATCGCTAACGGCAATTTGCGCGGATAACTACGTACATTCGATTCCATCTGACTTTGGCGAGTCAAATAATATTCGTTGGTGGAATTGGTGGCAGGGTTTACAGAAGTAACGCTCATATCGGATTACCATCTCTGATAAGGGTAAAAGAAAATAAGTCTGGTGACTTTTGGTCCTTTGACTCGGTGCTTGTTAAGAATCTAGTGAAGACACAAGGTTTTAATATCTTATTACTAGGAGCGCGATGATACCTAATTTTTAAAGAAAAAAAACATTTTTTGTGTACTTTCATAACCGCGTTTTATTGGAAAAAACGTAGAGGTTAAGCACTAAATAAAATTATCTATTGAGTATGTGACACGCTCAAGAATTTACCAAATCAACTATACATAATGGTCAACTCATGATTACAAGCTATTACTTTTATAAAATACTGATAATAAAAAATTTATCCTTAAATATTTTTTATAAAATGCTGACTTGGCTATTACAAAGCCACTACGATTTCTTCAAAAATTCAACATTTGTTATCATTAATATATTTATATAAAGCAATAAAACTTTCTAAAACGAACAAAAGGCTCTCTCATGCGTTATCTTGCTCTTGCCACCTTAGTTACCACTGCTGCTCTTAGTACTCATATTTTTGCTCAGGAAAATGAGAAACTGAATTATAACCTGGTCAATATTCAGGCCGGAGCGAGCCGTCAAATTTCAAATGATGAAATGCATGCTGTACTTTTCATAGAAAAAAGTAGTAAACAGCCTGCCGAGCTTTCCACACAGATTAATCAGTTAATGAACTGGGCCATGAATATTGCGCGTAAATATCCGCAGGTTAAGGTAGAAACAGGTTCACAAACAACCTATCCGGTATATGACAATGATAGTCGTAAACTCAAAGAGTGGCGTGGTCGTGCAGAAATTCAGCTGGAAGGTACAGATTTTCGTATGACCAGCCAACTCATTAGTGAACTGCAGCAACAATTCCAGACAGAATCAATTAATTTTACGGTATCCGATGCGCAGCGCAAAAAAGTTGAAAATGAGCTGATGGTAGAAGCTTCCAAAAACTTTCAGCAGCGTGCACAGCTGCTCTCGCAAGCATGGAATAAAGGCTCATATAATCTGGTTAGTTTAAACCTGAATACCAATAATTATTTCCCCCAGCCTTTAATGCGCAGCAGTATGGTAAAATTTGCTACAGCTGAGGCTGCTCCTGTACAGGATGTTGCCGCTGGTGAATCTAAAGTTACAGTTAATGCTAACGGTACCATTCAGTTCAGATAATCTATTTTTTGCTAACACTGCCTGAAAGTTAATTTCTTTCAGGCATTTTTTTATACACTAACACCGGTTTTTTCTTTCTAGATATTAAATTTTAAAAATTCTTTTTACATAGAGACCAAGAAAACTAAGGCTTATATAAATATCTGAAAATTCCTATATTAACTTTAAAAAATATAAATAAATTAGAAAGTTATTAAAGGTTAATTCTTCATACTTCTCAATCCTGAGTATATTCATCAGTATTTTCTATTTACAGAAAATAAAATTTGAGTTTTAGAGAATAAGAAAGGCTATCTATTTAGATAGCCTTTGTGATAGTTAAGCAGACGCTTAAATTGGTTTTACAATATCTTGGTCTAACTGTTTTAACTTTATTTCTTAAAGGGAAAAGCATATTTAACAATACGCCCTACCACTTGACCAAACTGTTTGGCTAAACTGGCATTATTATAATTCAGACCAAACTTGTTACAGACTGCTTCAACCTTAGGCGCCATTTGACGGTAACGGCGTGCAGGTACGTCTGGAAACAAATGGTGTTCAATCTGATGGCTTAAATGGCCTGTTAAAATATGAAATGCTTCTGAGCCTTTAAGATTTGATGAGCCACGAATTTGACGCATATACCAATGGCCACGGCTCTCATCTTTCAGAACAGTTTTTGGAAAAACTTCCACATCCTTGGTAAAGTGTCCGCAAAAAATTACACTGAAGGTCCAGATGTTGCGCACACCATTCGCTACCAGATTACCTGTAAATACAGGTAATGCTGCTGGTCCGGCAATTAGCGGGAAAAATACATAATCTCGGAACAACTGTTTAGTAATTTTTTTCTGTAACGGTTTCCACTCTTCTTTAAACTCTTCTTTTGATTTGCGCTTCATCCAGACTTTACCAATCTCAAGATTCTGGATAGCGACACCCCACTGAAACAACAGGCAGAATGGAATACTATATAGGGGCTGTAATAAAAAGCCTGGTTTCCAGCGTTGTTCTGGAAATAAACGTAACAAGCCATATCCGATATCATCATCCATACCCTTAATATTGGTATAGGTGTGATGTTTATAGTTATGTGTCTGACGCCAGTTTTCAGAAGTCCCTACAATATCCCATTCATATTTCGGACCATTGAATTTCGGATCATTCATCCAGTCGTACTGACCGTGCATAACATTATGGCCAAGTTCCATATTTTCCAGAATTTTGGAAAGGCTTAACAAGCCAGTGCCCAGTACCCAAGCAGGTGGAAACCAGCCAGCAAACAATAGTGCACGTCCAGCTGCACCGGTATAGCGGATAGTTGAATAAATACGACGAATATATTTGGCATCTTTCTCGCCAATATCATCTAATACTTCCTGCTTGATGGCATCCAGCTCTTTGGCGAGCTGATTCATTTCATCTGCAGTTAACTCTCTATTTTTAGGATTTTTAAAAAACTGGTTTTTTATAGGTTTTGCTGTAGAAAAATTTACTGACATATTCATAATGCAAACTCACTCAAAGATCAATAACAAGGTCAGTCTGTGCGGAACTCACACAAAGTTTCAGCAGGTTTCCAGGCTCGGTACTTTCAGCACCATTCACAAGATTTCTAGTTGAACCTTGCACTTTGTTACATGCACATTTATTACAAATACCCATACGGCATCCATGTTTTGGTTTAAGGTTCATTTGTTCCAAACCTGCCAAAATAGACTGACCTTTTGGGATGGCGACTGTTTTCTCGCTTTGTAGCAAAGTAATATTTACGAAACCTGTATCAGAAGAATCAGCCTGACTTAAACTGAATGCCTCACCTTTGAATAGCACTGCCTGACTGAATAGCTCTTCAGCCAGAGAGACAAAACCTGATGGACCACATGCGTATACCGCGCTCTGTTCAGGCTGGCTTACCAAAGATAAATGTTCAGTATTTAAACGCTGATCTGTCTGCTGAGTATAAAAAATCTGGAAGCTGAAATTTTCATTTGTCTCAGCAACTTTTTTAAAGTTTGCTTCAAAAGCTGCATCTTCATAATCTTTAACCCAATACAGCAACTGAACTTTAGCTAGAGCATCAGGCTGCTTTGCCCACGTTTCAATCATGCTTAACATTGGTGTAATACCACTACCGGCTGCCAGCAGCACCAAATTTGAAGCTTCGGGTAATATCATATCGCCATAGGGTTGGCCGAATTCGACCAGATCGCCTACTTGAGCATGTTTAGCCAGCCAGTTACTCACTACGCCCTGTTCAACCTGTTTTGCAGTTAATAAGACATGCTGCTCATCTATACGATGCAGGCTATAACTACGTTCATAACGTCGCCCATCTATTTCTATAAATACGGGATGATGCTGACCCGCCTGCCCCATACGAAAATGTCGGTTACACTTTATTTTCAGACTGAATATGCCATTTGCCGCTTTTTCTTTATGCACAATCTGTCCTAATGACTGGTTAACTGACCATAAAGGATTTAGTTTCTTTAGCCAGAAATTTGCTGCATCCGTATCGAATACGGAACTAGTTAAAAAGGATAAAGGCGAATGTTGCTTTTTTAGAGCTTGCATAGTACATCTGAACTCTGTGGTTTTTAATTATTATACACATGTATATACATTTGTATATAAGTTTATCTGCTGTATTCGTTTCACAACGTTACGCTCTACCGCTATAATAGAATCACTCTTTCAATGTATTGAAATATATGAGCGCATCTTCAATTTCGGCCGAACTAGAGCTAGATACTCATGCAGAAACTGTTCTGCATGAAAAAATGCCTGTACGTACGGTCGGGAGAAAAGCAACCATTACCAAGGAAGAACTGTTTCAGGCGGCTTTAAATCTGATTGGTCCACAAAAAAGTATTTCTTCTTTAAGTCTGCGCGAAGTTGCGCGTGAAGCAGGAATTGCACCTAACAGTTTTTATCGGCATTTCAAGGATATTGATGAACTGGCAATTGCCCTGATTGAACGTTCGGGTATTGTATTACGTCAGATTCTACACCAGGCACGTCTTAAGGCTCTGAAACAGAGCAGTATTATTCGAAGTTCAGTGAACGTATTTATAGAGCAGTTAGATGCAGATGAAGGTAACCTCAGCCTGCTATTACGCGAAGGTTATACCGGTTCACAATCTTATAAGGCAGCAGTTGACCGACAGCTCAACTTTTTCCAGCAAGAACTCCAGGAAGATCTGGTGCGACTGGAACGCTTAAATCATAGCAATATGGCACATCCAGATATAGCAGCAAAAGCTATAACACAGCTGGTGTTTAATATGGGTGCACAGGTTATTAATTTGCCATCAAGTGACCGGCAGGAAATTGCCGAGCAAACTATGATCATGATCAGAATGATTCTTGAAGGTGCCCGTCATCTGGATGAATCAAAAATTCGATAATCTTTTTATAGAGCAGTGAAAATAGCGGCTAAATAGGCCGCTTTCTTCTTTCCGAAAATTCAGTTTAAGTCTGGTTATTTAAAATATTTACTGCATTTATTTACGCTTTCCTTGTAGTTGTTTGCGGTAAAAACAGCTATAAAAAATCCATCTGGTGAGTTTTAAAGGAGCTGAAATGCGCCTGATCAATACTTTCCCTAAACTTCGGCAGCAGTATATACAACTGGATTTATCTCAGCCTCAATCCTGTATTTTAGAAACTATCCATCAAAACTGTGAGAAATTTGACGCAGATATTATTGTTGCTTCTGAACAGGAGGCAGATTATGCCCTGTCCTATGCCTATATTAATCCTTTTATAGCTATAGCCATCAAACGGCCAGCATTAGAAGCAGTTAATTTAGCAACCCTTCCAGCCCGATCACATGTCTGGGTGTATGTAGATGCAGCTCATCCTGCCTATGCAGGTCTAAAGAACCGTTATCGCATGCTAAATAGTGAATATGAATTTGACCATGAAATAGAGCAGCTGGGGCGTTGCCTGTTTCAGTTACCTCAGACATAAATACAAAATACTTATACAAAGAAAGAGCCTCTACCAAGGAAGCTCTTTCTTTAAATATTTTTAAGGTTTAACTACAACCAGCACCTGAATTGCTTCTGGCGTAACCGATAGGCCATCAAGCAAGTTCAAGCCTTCTCTCTGCAGTTTTTGCAATCGTTCAATCTCATCCTGCCGGATACTAGGGTTAAACTGTTTCAGATAACTCAGACGGTCAATTTCATACTGCCATTTGCTACCATAAATTTCTTTTGCCTGCTGCTTAAGCTCAGGCAATGCAACTCTGGCAATATCCAGCGCCTGTTTATAACGTGCATCAATGACTTCACGGCGTGCCTTGACCACCTGACGGCAACTATTACCATCCAGATGATGTAGATAAGGTTTCAAAATCGAAGGATCAATCTTTTCAGATAAATCCTGGCCATTTTCACTCAGTAATACACGTACTAACTGTTTTGGCAGGCTTGACTGTAAATTTAATGCCTTTGGCGCTACTACATCGACCTTAAACCATATTTCAAGCAATACTGAGCCCTGCTTTAATGCATTCGACTTAAGTACTGCAACATTGGTACTCCCGAAAGACTGTGTACGGATCACTTCCATTACACTTTCAGTAAATGGATGCTCAAGTGTCAGATATTGAGCATCTTCACGGATCTGGGCCTGATCGCGATAGAAGGTTGCAGTCATGCCTTCTTCATCTAGAGTCAGACCTTGAACCTGCATCTGGTCAGTTGGTTTAATGATTACTGTACCATTACTTTGCTCATCAAAATCAATATTGGTTGAAGCCATAAAACGCTTCATAAACATTGGCAAAGTGGTATTGTCATCATAATCTTCAAGTGCCTGAACAATTTCCTGTGCAACAATTGGCCGACAAGAGTTATATTCCAGCAAGCGGTCACGACCAGCCTGCAGTTCACTCTCCAGTGCCTGACGTTGTACATTCACTTCTTCCAGTAAATCCTCAAAGGTTTGCCCCTGATCAGACAGTAAACAATCCTTCAGCTCAACAATAAAGTTTTCCTGCAGAGTCTGTGCAGCTGGTGAAATATTACTAAAAATATTCAATGCTTCATTGTACCAGCGGAACATACGCTCTTGAGCTGTACCCACCAGATAAGGTACATGAATCTGGATACGGTTCTGCTGACCTATCCGGTCCAAACGACCAATTCGCTGTTCCAGAACATCGGGATTCGCAGGCAAATCGAATAAAATCAGGTCAGATGCAAACTGGAAGTTCCGCCCTTCAGAACCAATCTCTGAACAGAGCAGAATCTGCGCACCATAGCTTTCTTCAGCAAAATATGCAGCAGCCTGGTCACGTTCCAGCAGGCTCATGCCTTCATGGAACATGGCTGTACGAATACCTGCATGTAGACGTAACGCATTTTCCAACGCTTCAACTACAGGTCCGCTGCGAGCAATGAGCAACACCTTATTATGTTTCAAATCTTTGCGCAGCATTTCCATTAACCATGCAACGCGCGGATCACTTTCCATCCATGCGCCATCGATTTGACCTTCTTCCGGCCACATCTGTTCGCGAAGTTTACCGTCCATTGACCAGGTTTCAGGTGCTGGCAATGGTGCCGGACGGCAGTCACGACCAGGAAAGCCCTGGATGGCCTCCCGCGTATTACGGAACAGAATACGGCCAGTGCCATGCCGGTCAAGTAACTCGTGAATGGCCCGGAAACGCTGTTCAGGCTGGTCTTCAATCTGGTGGCCCAACAGGTCTTGAACAGCATTTAAATGCTGTTCAGAAAGCGGCTCATCAGACATTAAGACTTCAGCAATCTGGGCTGTATGCTGGTACTGCGCTTCTTCATCCAGAAAACGTTCAAGTGAGCTGAAACGTTGAGGATCAAGCAGACGTAGGCGAGCAAAATGGCTCTCTACCCCTAACTGCTCAGGTGTTGCGGTTAATAGCAGCACGCCCGGGGTCTTTTCAGCCAGTTCCTCAATCAGGTCGTAACGGTCATTCCCGCCTTCTTCCTCGCTCCACATCAGGTGATGTGCCTCATCGACAACCAGTAAGTCGAAGCCGGCTTCTACCGCCTGTTCACGCAGGTCATCATGGTCAATCATCAGATCAATACTGGCAATGATGCATTGTTCGGTCAGAAACGGATTTAACTCAGGATCATGTTCCTTGATCGCGGCAGTACGGGTTAAGTCAAATAGCGAAAATTGCAGATTGAAACGGCGACGCATTTCAATCATCCACTGATATTGCAGTGAATCCGGTACTAGAATTAAAATACGTTCAGAACGACCAGTTTTAAGCTGCTGGTGAATAATCAGGCCAGCCTCAATTGTTTTACCCAATCCGACTTCATCGGCCAGTAAAACACGTGGTGCAAAGCGTTGTCCTACTTCATGGGCAATATAGAGTTGGTGAGGAATAAGCCCGACTCGGGGCCCAATCAGCCCTCGTAACGGACTGGTCTGCATTTGTGCCTGCATGATGAGTGCTTCAATACGCAGGTCATACCACTCTTTATAGTCAATCTGACTAGCCAGCAGTCGGTCTAAAGGCTTGGAAAGCTGAATCTGGGCACCTACACGGGTTTCATTCAGCGCTTTGCGTTCCTGTTCACCATTTTCCAAGGTACGGACAACATTATAACGAACTACCCCGTGGCGGTCTTCAAGCGACTCGACCAGCCATTTATGGCCTTCCTGATCCTGAATTTCATCATTAATATTGAAAATGATACGGGACAATGGTGCATTATTTCGCGCATAAACACGAGTTTCATCGCTTTTTGGGAATAAAATGCTGATCGATCGCTCATCAACATCAATAAGAACACCTAAACCGAGTTCTGTCTCTGTATCTGATAACCAACGTTGACCAATAGCGAACTGCTGCAATTTTTCCACCTTTATTTCAAGTTAGCACTACATTTTAAAACTCAAACCCGATAGTTTTTGAGTATGTTTATGTAGTCTTTAAGCAATGTATTTTGGCATAAAGCTCGCCCGAAGGAGAACTCTAATAAATCTCGAAAATATGTATTTTATTTAAAATGGGACCGGGCAATAGAAATTTAAAGCCTCACCGGTCTGCGGATGCGCAAATCCCAGCTGCTCGGCATGCAGGCATAAACGGGGCATCAACTGTTGCTGCTCCAGATCTGCATATAAGGTATCGCCAACAATAGCATGGCCAAGATACTGCATGTGTACACGAAGCTGATGCGAACGACCGGTAACTGGAACCAGTTTGACACGCGTCACCTGCTGACCGTTTATTTCGAATTGCTCAATTGCCTGCCAATGTGTCAATGCTGGCTTATTATGATGAGCATCTGCAATATGCAAAGGCGGATGAGCTGGATCATAAACGACAGGAACATCTATAGTTCCTTCACCTTGCAGATGCCCTGCTACCAGCGCCTGATAGGTTTTCGTTGTCTGGCGTTCCTGAAATTGTCTGGCAATTGAATTTTGTCCACGCCGGGATAAACCGAAAACCAGAATACCCGAGGTATCCCGATCCAGACGATGAATTAAAAGTGTTTTAGGTTCAATTGCGACCAGACGTGTCAGAACGCTGTCAGACAATGCTTCACCTTTACCGGGAACACTGAGTATGCCTGATGGTTTATGAATTACCATAAAGTCTTCATCACGATGAATCAGGTGTTCGGCTAGAAAATTACCCAATGCTTTATTCCGATCGCGAATTTAAAAACAAGCCGGCAATAATAGAAATCTTGGAGAATAATTACAATGCGCATTTAGGCAATTGGTGATGAAATTTCCGATTATGTTAAGAAAACTGCTCAATCAGGGCCAAAATTTTTGCTAACTGCAAAATATAATCGAGCAATTCACTTAGGAAACTATATAACTTGATGGAGCACTCAAATCCCAAAGCCGGGTTAAACTATAACTGTTCATATGGTGCAAACCTTCTTTCGAGATATTTTCTATCCATTGAATATGCTGTTCCTGATTAGCCAGCAAGATGGCATCATCCACAATACAGAGTTGATCCGTCACGCTTTGCAGATGCGGCAGAATCTGTTTGAGCATCGGTGTTACCTGTCCTGTGAAGACTAATTGGGGATGAGTGGAAGTATATTCACCAAGCTGCTGCATACCTTGTATCAGGTCATCGCCATACAGGTCGACCACAGGAATATTTAAAGTTACAGCCTTGTTATTGATTTGAACAAGATTACTCATAAGATCAGTTTTCTGAACCATAGCCTGCATTTTTAAATTATGTAATCCAACCAGTACCAAAACCGAGCCTGATGATGAAATTTGCCATTTGGCTTGAGATGGGGCAAGCTGGATTTTCTTGGGCATCGCGTACAGCATTAAGGACTCTTTAGAAGGATTAAGCACCCATTATAATAACTGATGGGCCGGATTAGAATTTGGAAGTTTTATATATCAGTTATTTAATAAATGTGAGGATTTTTTACGCTAGTATTATTCAGTTAGAGATCATTATTTTTATGATATAAATCTCTCAAGCAAACAGATTAATTTAAAAATATTATTATGGTCACGCTTTATATTGAAAATAAAAAGGATCCTCTTATAAATGATGAGGCGCAGGAATTAATATGCTTTGCTACTGTTCATGAAGTTAAATCCTGGCAAGCTCTCCTTGATCTATATTTCCAGCTTAAAAGACAAAATTCTGTCAAAAAAGTACTTTTTCTTTTAGAAGATATTGGACAATGTGAATACACTTCCATGCATGCGTCCATGGAAGATAGACTATATTTCGATACCACTGAACTTGTTAAAGATGATCTAGACAGTAGTTGGGATAATGTCAAATCCTTTGAGTTTCAATATCATATCCAGCAACTTTTAAAACCTGAACATCTAATAGAGATTAACAGGTTGTATAATAAGTTCAATTATAGTGAGCAGGATTTATCTCTTCTAATTAAAATCAACAAATATCCTGAACAGATTCTAGATGAAATTATTCAAGTAAAATTGGTGGATACTACCAATGAAACTTATAAATTTGCAGCACAACTTAATGGCTACTTTGCTGGTAATTTAAATCCTTTTGAGACCTTTAGCCTGATTCAGCACTTAGATCAAAATTTTGGCTTAGAGTATATAGGTCTAGGCGCAAGTTTATTATTTTTTATTAAAACCACAAGGTTTAATGAAAGCAAAATAGATGAACTTCTGAACGAACTAAAGAAAATTTATCAGTCTAGTCAAATAGGCTATATACAATTAAAACAGCATTTACTTGCTCATCAATATCTTATTTTACCCTACGTAGAGTCGCTAGAAATTTTTGATTTTCACGAATAGATTAAATAAAAAATCTATTATTTCTGCTTTACTGAGAACACACATGAGCAAATAGGTTGAAAAAACCCGACCAGGATCGGGTTGTTCCTGCATGACTTCAAAACTGTTAAGCTTTCATTTCTTCAAATGTTTCTTTTGCTGCCTGAATAGTAAAAGTTATATCTTCATCACTATGGGCTGCCGAGATAAATCCAGCTTCAAAAGCAGAAGGTGCAAGATTAACACCACGTTTTAACATACCGTGGAAAAACTTTTTAAAAGCTTCTACATCACAGGCCAGCATTGAATCAAAACTGGTGATATCTTCCTGATCAGTAAAGTACAGACCAAACATACCGCCGGCCTGCTGGGTTTTAAAAGGTATACCAATCTCATCTGCGGCTTGCTGTAAACCTGTTAACAGTTTCTCGAGTTTAACTGTAAGATTTTCATAAAAACCCGGTTGGCGTAAATTTTTAAACATTTCAATACCAGCACGCATGGCAAGCGGATTACCAGATAATGTACCAGCCTGATATACCCCACCCAAAGGCGCGATGCATTGCATAATTTCGCGCTTTCCGCCGAAAGCACCTACGGGTAACCCGGCCCCAATAATTTTACCCAGTGTAGTCAGGTCAGGCTTAACATCGTAATAAGCCTGTGCACCACCTAGAGCAACCCGGAAACCTGTCATTACTTCATCAATGATAAAGACGGACTTGTATTCATCACAGACATCACGGATTGCTTGCAGGAAACCATCAATAGGCTTAACCAGATTCATATTCCCTGCAACCGGTTCTACAATGACACCAGCAATTTCATGGCCAAATTTTGCAAAACAGTCTTTTAAAGCAGCAATATTGTTATAAGGCAGAGTTAAGGTATGTTTGGCAAAATCTGCTGGTACACCTTTAGAGGTTGGCTCACCTTCCCCTTTGGTTAACAAACCTGAACCTGCTTTTACCAGTAATGAATCCGAATGGCCATGATAACAGCCTTCAAATTTAACAATCTTGTCTCGACCAGTATAACCACGAGCTAAACGGATCGCGGTCATGGTAGCTTCTGTACCTGAGTTGGTCATACGCACCATTTCAATAGATGGCATAATCTCACAGATAATATCTGCCAGTGTAGTTTCATGAACAGTAGGCGCGCCAAAACTCAAACCATCCTGAGCGGCATTTTGTACTGCCTGAATAATATCTGGATGTGCATGACCCAGGATCATTGGACCCCATGAGCCTACATAGTCAACATAACGCTTATCATCTTCGTCCCAAAGATAAGCACCTGCAGCTTTTTTAATAAAGACCGGCGTTCCCCCTACACCATTAAATGCACGCACCGGAGAGTTTACGCCACCCGGAATATGTTTACTGGCTTGCTTGAATAACTGCTCTTGCTTTGGAGATAAGCTCATGGAAGGTCTCAACTAATAATCACAATAAAATTAAAATATTCAGCTTATATAGCAGGCTGGGTCTCTGCAAATAAAATAGCCCAAGCCTGTACGCGGCCTGGAATTTCTTCGGCCGGCAATGCCAATATATCACTAATGACTGCACAAAGGTCTGCTCCAGCTTGAATCACAGGCTGAGCATTTTCAACCGTTAACCCCCCAATGGCACAAATAGGCAGACTAAACTTCTGGCGTGCCAGCTTTAAAGTTTCCAGCCCGATATTACCTGCTTCAGGTTTGCTGCAAGTCGCATAAATTGCCCCAAATGCAATATAGGTTGCCCCATCTGCAATTGCCTGTTCAGCCAGTTCAATAGAGTTAGCGCAGGTCCGGCCAATGATCATATTTTCTGGTAACTGAGTTTTCGCCTCTATAATTTCACCATCGGTCTGCCCCAAGTGCACACCTAGACCAAACTGTGCGGCCAGTCTAATATCATCATTAATCACCAAAGGAACCTTATAAAAATCGCATAGGGCTTTAATCCGTTCCACTTCATGCAATTGGTCAGCTTTTTCTACTTTTTTACGACGGTACTGCAATATTTCAATTTGATGAGTGGCTAGCGCAGCCTCCAATTTTTCCAGTAAGAGCTCAATTGGATCATCATTGGTAATGAGATATAGACCGCGCATAAAACCTCACTTTTAAATTTAAATAAAAATATCAATAAAGTATAACAAATTTCAGGCTTTTATCAGCTCTGCTTATGAGTCAATTTTATCGTAGCGGCGATCTTTTAGACTTAAATTACCACGCACGACATCGGCAAACATACGCCAGTCTGAAATAAAGCTGTATAAAGGCTGTTTGAAGCTGGCAGGTTTGTTTTTCTCAAACATAAAATGCCCTACCCAGGCACAAGCATAACCAGCCAGCAAAGCAAGTGGAAGATAACGTTTTTTAGATTTAACCAAACTTACACCGAGCAGCAATAAACCTGTACTGCTCCCGGCCACATGTAGACGTCGGCTCATAATATTACGGTGCTCTGTCAGATAGAACCTGTAAAATTCGTGATAATTACGTATTGGCAGCTGATATTTGATTTCTGTGCTCAGTTCATGGGGTGAATGTGCTGTTGTCATGGAATCATCCTGATACCGGTTACTTATTTTCTTTCACGTTACTGCATTTCTTGAGCAAAATAAAGCTGAGCATTTTGAATTGTAATCCTCATAGATTCAAGATAGCAAAAAGATACAATATGCTTATATATGAATAAAAATAAATTAATATAATCAAATAATTAATAATATTATTTTAAATCCGAAAATTTGGTGGTTTATTTTTTTTATGTCATAGTGAAAATTCATGTTTAGAGCTGTTCAGCTGGTAGAGCTGATCTGATTAAAATTTTATATCACTATTTTTTTAGCGTGATTGAGAACTCGGAGACTGTTCAATGCTGGAAATCGAATTAAAATTTCAAATTCCTGAGGCTCAACAAAAATCACTCAAGCAGGCTTTGCAGCCAGATACTGCACAGTCTATTCACCTGCAAGCCAAATACTTTGATACACCAGAACGATTACTCTCTAAAAATGGGATGGCGCTGCGGCTACGCAAGGAAGGTGAAGACTGGGTTCAAACTTTTAAGGCAGCTGGCAAAAATCATCTGCATCGTATTGAAGCAGAAGTTGATCTTGGTATATGTAGTGAAGAGCCTGAACTTCCTGATCTGAATTTTTTTGCAGAACATCCTGAAGCTCAAACTCTTCTGGAAAATACACTGGGGAACCAGGTAACCGAGCTAGAATTACAGTTTGAAACTGATGTGCAGCGAATCTACCGGATTTTTAACTTTAATAATGCAGAAATTGAAGTATGTCTCGACCAGGGAGAAGTCCGTACCCAAAATGATATCGATGTTATTCACGAAGTTGAATTCGAACTTAAACAGGGCCCTGCTGAAAGCCTGATTCATTTTGCACAAGGCTGGGTCAAGAAATATCAACTCTGGCTCGATGTTAGAAGTAAAGCTGAACGGGGCACGCTACTGGCGCTCGGCCAAAAAGCCTCCAAAGCAGTACATGCCAAGTCTATTGAATTATCGAAAGAAGACAGTACTGATACTGTTTTAAGAAAAATCGTGGCCAATTGTCTCGATCAAATTTTACCGAACCTGGCAGCAGTTGCTGCAGAGGTTGCTGATGCCGAACATACTCATCAGGCGCGTGTAGGTATCCGCAGATTGCGTAGTGCCCTCAAGATTTTTAGTAACTGGTCTGATGCTGTAGACCCTGTCTGGGAAGAAAATCTGAGTAAGCTCTTCAGCCAGCTTGGTTCAGCACGTGACCGCGATGTAGTAGAAGCAGACATTCTGCCTCAGATTGTCCAGGAAGGTTTAATTACTATTGAATTACCGTCAGCATCTGATGATTCAGAACATCCTGCTGGATCAGTTGTACGTTCAGTCATGGTAATGAACACATTGCTCGACCTGATGGCTTTTGCATATACAGGCAGCTCTGCCAATGAAAACCAGCATAAGTCCACTAAAGTAAAGAAAAAAATTAAAAAACGTTTGGAGAAAATGCATCAGCAGATCGTGCATGATGCATCGCAATTTATGCAGCTCGAAGCTGAAGAACGGCATCGTACCCGCAAACGTGCTAAACGCTTACGTTATGGTATTGAATTTGTGAGCAGCTTATATTCTGAAAAAGAGGTCCAGCACTATCTAAAGCAGCTACGTCCAGTGCAGGAGGCTCTCGGGCATTATAATGATCTAATTATTGCAGAAGAGGTTTTCCGTAACGCAGCTGCACAGCAACCTACTGCCTGGTATGCCGCTGGCTGGGTTAAGGCCAGACAGGAATCTGCTTTACATGAGGCAGCTCAAGCTCTAGAAAAATTCTGCGCTAGTCAAACCTTCTGGTCATAATCTTGAGATAAATTTTTTATATCATAGTGATTTTAAATGCTGCTCAGGATTGGGCAGCATGTATTAACTAACGATATTTTCCGTAGATTTTCCATATCCCGTTATCAGCCAGTGGATCACTATAGCTGTCACTGCGCTGTTTGCGTGGCTTGTCACGGGCATCTACCAGTTTAAAGTCAGGCTCTACACTCAGCACAATGCCATTTACATAAAACCGGGTACGGGTATATTCACGCTGGCCGTGTTGAAATACATAGGTACGCAGGTCAATAAACTCACGATGTGCTACCAGTGCAGCGGTATCATCACTTTCCAGCCACTCTTTCATAGCGAATACCTGTTCAGGTTCGAACTGGCCACATTTCTCTAGCAGACTGGCAACACCGCGAAACGTTTTAGACTCTTTGGCGCGGGTTTTATTAATACGGATCCGGTCTACATGAAAGAAAAAAAGCGGTAAATTTAAATGACTGGGCAGATGAATTGCATCTAAAATTTCATCTTCCATAAAAGGCTGGAACATTTCTTGAGCACGCTCGATTAAGCCTCGCCACTGCTGATAATATTCTGCCACTTCAGATTTTGAACCATAGTAAATAGGCAAGCCTTCCACATGTTCTAGGTGATTAGGTGGCCATATATGCTGGCGTAATAAAGCTATGTCACTTTTCAGACTTTGTACAGCAATGGCATCTTGCATGAGTTTACCTCATTCTAGGCTTAGGCTATTTTTAGATTAAGACAAAGGTTCAGTTTCTGCAAGGCTTTGCCTATAATAGAACATTAAATTTTTGAGTTGGAAAATGTCATGTCTCAAAAGATTCAAGCAACGGATGTTACCGAAGAAGAAGTGTTAAATGCTGCTTTCTTTGAACGTGCCGATGAATTTATTAGACAGGCCAATGAATTTTGCCGTCCTCCCAAAGGTGAAAAAGCCAATCCTGCAGAACTTCGTGGTCAGGTTAGTGCGGCCATGTTATTTGCTGCGGCCCGTTTTAACACATGGGTTGCAGCTAACAATTTTAAAGATGGCAACGAGATGCGTGAAGCGAAAGAACAGGTTATGTCCTATCTGATTCAGCAGTTTCAAATGATGTTGGAAGATAACTTTGATGAATATTGCGAACAGTTTGAAAACTATTTGCGTTTTCGTAAAAATGAGGAGTTTCATACTCATAAACATGATCACAAGCATGACCATTGAAATCATTGTTTAGGCCCTGCGGGGCTTTTTTTATGTTTACAGATTTATCTAGAATAAAAAGATGATTCATCATAATCTGTGCTCAGGATATTCAGAAATAAAAACAACATGGAATGATTATGCAAGATCTGGGTTTTAATTTTATTGATTCACATATTCACCAGTGGGATCCACTCAATACTCCACATAGTGCCCGTATGGCAGTTAAAGTTTTTGGTAGGTATCCGGCTGTACTCGACAAAGTTATACGCCTGGTTAAACCTAAAGAACTGATCGAGAGTTTAGGTCAAACTGTCTATGTAACTTCTCCTTATCTCCCCCAGAATTACCAGCAGGATCTTGGTCCCTATCAGGCTGAGCAGGTGGTACATATCGAAGCTCACTGGCATGATGGCCGAGGTAAAGGAGTAGTCAGCGAAACCCGTTTTATTGAATCCTTGCCTTTTGATACAACCCGTACTCAACTGGGTGCCGTTGTGGCAACAGCTGACCCGCGTCAGAGTAATTTTAAAAAGATTCTCAAACTCCATGCAAAGAATTCTTCACGGCTGCGCGGTATACGCCGAATGGGAGCTGTACATGAAGATAAAGGTATTCTGGCATGGGCAGATCAGCCCCATCTTTATACTGATAAAAAATTCTTAAAGGGATTTGAGCAGTTGGCTCAACACCAGCTCAGTTTTGATGCCTGGGTCTACTCTACCCAGCTTCAAGACCTAATTCAGCTGGCACGCCAGTTTCCAGAAACTTCGATTGTTTTAGATCATCTTGGAACACCTGCGGGTATATTTGGAAAAGTCGGAAAAAATACCGGACTGACCCAGACCGGTCGTGACAATATTTTTTATCAATGGCAGGAAGATATTGCAGAACTTGCTACCTGCCCAAATGTTTATACCAAAATGTCCGGACTAATGATGCCGGTTTTAGGACATCAATTTCATAAAAATAAACGTCTGGCCACCAAACAGCAAATGATCGATCTGCTTAGTCCAATGATTCTACACGCACTCAAGAGTTTCGGGACCTACCGGGTAATGTTTGGCTCCAATTTTCCCATGGATAAAGTAAGCACCAGTCTGGTTAATCTGATCGATGCTTATAGTGATATTGTGGCAAGTTATGATGCTAGCGCTTTGAAAAATATTTTTTATGATAATGCACGGCAATTCTACCGTCTGTAAAAAAACAGGCTGACTTTTAATAGCCAGCCTGCGTATACATTTATATTCTTTAAGATAAAATAAGCCATAACTGGCTTATTTCATATTTCATTTAGGAGCCTTTCTGAGGCTGACCATACTGGTCTGCCATCACTTCAACCAAGTGCTCCGGCTTGATGTATTTACGAATTACTGCATCAATATCAGCTTTATTCAAACCGGCAATAGCCATATCACGCTTTGCACGGCTTTCCATTTTTTTGCCGCGCTCCAGCTGGCTATTTAGCATGGCATGGATATTACGTTCATCTTCCAGTGCAGTAACGCGCTGTTTCATAATATCAGCTTTGGCTGCTTCAAGTTCCTGCTCAGTTACGCCCTGCTTCAGAAGATCATTCAGTACTTTATGTACCGACTGTGACACCTGTGCAGAACGGCCGGCCGTATAATTTGCTTCAATACTTAAGCCTCCAACCGCTGCATCCGGATCAAGCTGTAAATCACTACCAAAACCATAGACCAGTGCATTCTTTTCACGTAGCTCTTGTGCCAGGCGTGATGATAACTGAGAATTGCCCAGAATATGGCTAAAGATGATCAGTGCAGGCGCATCAGGATGGTCCACCCCTACCGGAAAAGTCAGTATGCTCTGGTAGTTGCCAAATTCACGCTGCTCAGAAAGCACATGTGCTTTTTGTGCTTGATATACCCTATGTTCAGAGGTCAGCTTTTTATAAGGCTGGTTCCCCTTCCAGTTACCCAGTTCACGCTGCAACAGTTTTTTAATCTGTTCAGGCTTAAATTCACCAGTAACTGCGACCTGAGCATGGTCCATAGCAAAGAACTGCTGATATAGCTGTTTGACCTGCTCTACTTTGGCGGTCTGTATTTTGGATTTCGCCAGTTCGGGTTCAAAATGATAGCGCAGGTCGCCCGGTTGATAAATTTCAATTAAACGTGCCATAGTTAAAGCAGCAACGGTATCAGGTTCAGTATAAGGCCTGTCCAGAGTAGCGAGAGTTTGTGATTTGATCAGATCAAACTGTGACTGCTCAAATTTGGGTTTCTTCAGCAACTCAATTACAAATCTGAAAAAATCATCAAATTTTTCTTTTTTTGCCTGTATCCGGATCACAATACCGTTTTCATCCGCACTGGCACTGGCCTGGCCTCCGGCTTCTATCGAACGGTCTGCAATGTCTTGTAAACTGTACTGATCTGTTCCTCTTAGTAGCAGATAAGCCATCAGTTCCAGAGTTTCTCCACGGTCAAAAAGCGTTTTCTCATCACCGAATTGCAGGGTAATAGTGGCGTAAGTTTTGTCATCACGAGTAGCGGTTGGAAACAGCGCATATTGCATGCCATTTTTGAGGGTTCCCCGCTGAATTTTCTTTTCAGCTTGGTCCAGAAGCTGTTTCGAGTTAGTCAGATACTGGGTAACCTGTTGCTTGTAAACACTGGCGTCAAGCAAGGGTTCAGCTGATACTGCCTGCTGATCAAGTGTTTTTGGCTGCTCGGCAGCCTGCTTTTGTTCCAGTGCCTTTTTCTGTTCTTCTGGTGTAGGCTTGATGTCACCTGAAATCCGGTGTTGCGGTACCAGAAAGCTTTTCAGGGTCTGGTTCAGCTCGGCAGTGTTTAAATTACGCACGGTCTGTAAATCATTGAAATACTGGTTCCAGTTACCCTGACTTGAAACAACATAATCACTGAGCCGTGAACCAATAGCAGTCGCATTGTTCATAATACTGTCTGCCTGATTCTGCATCAGACTTTGAACCCGTTTTAGCTCTGTATCATTGAAATCCTGGTTTTTCTCTACACTGGAAAGCAAAGTATTTTCAACTTTATTTTCATCATGACTTGGCGCATAAATAGCTCCCATAAAGACCAGATTAAAATCCTGATCTAACCAGGTAGTAGACTGGACAGCAGTACTTAATCCGGATTCAACCATACTCTGGTAAAGATGACCGCTTGGCTGCATGGTATACAAATATGGTGCCAATGCCAGTGCTGGCTGAATTTTGGTATTTTTTCCATCCATATAAATATGGAACTTGGCCAGATCGCTGCCTTTTCTGACAATAAAATTACGGTTCTTGATCTGGGTCGAGTCCAGTTTTGGCACTTTAACCTGCTCAGGCACTGAACGTGCTGGAATTGGACTGAACTGCTGATCAATCGTTTTTAATATGGCTGCCTTGTCAAATTTTCCGGCAATGACCATGACTGCATTGTTAGGCGCATACCAGGTACGGTAAAAGCGGTTAAGCTCATCCATTCGGATTGATTTAAGTTCTTCTAGATCTCCAATTGGTAATCGCCCAAGATACTGGTTGCCATAAGCAGATTTCCACATTTGGTCCATGAGCACGGCGAAGGGCTGGTCCAGACGGATTTCGCGCTCACGTTTTACAATCTCGATTTCAGAGGGAATAAACTTTTGCTGTAGTACCAGCTTATCCATTCGCTCTGCTTCAAGATACAAAACTTCATTCAGGGCTTTGCTGTCAGGTCGGACAATATTAAGGTAACGAGTAGAGTAATAGTCAGTACTGGCATTTGTCATTAATGTATATTGGTCCAGACGCCGCTGAAACTCCTCACCTTTTACATTTTGAGTACCTTTGAAAGCCAAATGTTCCAAAAGATGAGCCAGCCCTCCTTTTCCTTGCGGATCATTCAGGGAACCGGTCAAATAAATTGTGTTGATATAAACTTTATTTTCTTTATCATTCGGGGCAAGTACAACACGGAAGCCATTGTCCAGTTTGTATTCCTCGATTTTTTGCTGGGATTTAACCAGAATCGGCTGTGCAAATACTGCTGTATTTAAACCGAGAAGACATAATGAGAGAGTAAGAGTCTTAAACCGCGTTAACATAATTATTCCAATTATTTCAGCTCAGTGAAGCTATTTATTCATCATCATAGGTAATGATTGTTATATTTAACAGCCTATTCTAAAAAAATAGCCGCTTATTTCAACGGCTCAGTGTATAGAAAATATGCCTGTAAATATCTTGGTATAGCAATATTAATGATGTGCCAGTTCAATTTCTTCACGGCTATTTAAAATACTTTTATCGGTCTGGCCCATCAGTTGACTAGTAACAATACCGGCTGTCATTGAACCATTTACATTTAATGCAGTCCGGCCCATATCAATTAAAGGCTCGATAGAAATCAGGAGCGCCACCAAAGTTACTGGCAGGCCCATAGCCGGCAATACGATCAGCGCTGCAAAAGTTGCTCCGCCACCCACTCCGGCTACACCGATTGAACTTAAAGTCACAATTCCAACCAGTGATGCGATCCACATCGGATCTAGAGTATTGATTCCTAAAGTTGGTGCGACCATCACTGCCAGCATGGCTGGATATAAACCTGCACAGCCATTTTGACCAATCGTGGCTCCAAAGGAGGCTGAAAAACTGGCAATCGACTCTGGAACGCCCAACCGGCGAGTTTGCGCTTCAATATTCAAAGGAATACTGGCCGCACTTGATCGGCTGGTAAAAGCGAATGTCAGTACAGGTGCTACCTTTTTAAAGAATTTTACTGGAGAAATGCCAGTAAGAAGTAAAATAACAGCATGTACAGCAAACATGATGGCCAAACCCACATATGAGGCTATCAGGAAGCCACCCAGATTTAAAATATCAGCAAGGTTAGAACTGGCTACTACTTTTGTCATTAAAGCAAAAACGCCATACGGTGTTAAAGTCATAACCAAACGTACTAGTTTCATTACCCAAGCCTGCAAAGTCTGAATGGCATTCAGAATTCGCTGGCCTTTTACCACATCATCCTTCATCAGGTTTAATGCAGCCATACCTAAGAATATGGCGAAAATCACCACACTGATAATTGAGGTTGGGTTAGCACCGGTCAACTCGGCAAAAGGATTACTCGGAATAAACGATAAAATCAATTGTGGCACACTTAAATCGGTTAATTTCCCAACGTAATCAGACTGAATAGTATTTAAACGGGCCGTTTCGGCCGCTCCCTGTACCAGGCCCTGAGCAGTTAAACCGAATAGATTGGTTACGAAAACCCCGACTAGGGCCGCAATTAAAGTGGTAAACAATAAGGTTCCAATTGAATAGAAACTGATTTTACCTAATGATGAAGCCTGATGTAATTTTGCCACAGCTCCTAAGATAGAAACAAAGACCAGTGGCATCACGACCATTTGCAAAAACTTCACATAGCCATTGCCCACAATATTAAACCAACTGATAGATTCGGCTAGAACTGGGTGGTTTGCGCCATACACGGCGTGTAATCCGAGTCCAAATATAACCCCCAGAACAAGACCAGCAAGTACTTTTTTAGACAGGCTCCATGTGGTTTTGCGTGTTTGGGCAAGCAAAAATATCAACCCGATAAAGACCACAATATTAATGATTAGGGGTATATTCATTCCCAAACTCTATCTAGTTGCCGGTGCATTCTTTTAAGGTGGCATATTTGACTATAGTCTGTCTCAAACACCTAGCCTTTTTAACAATTTTATAGCATCAAAATTACTACCGATCTGTTTGTAATGCTTAATCATTTTTAAATATATAATTAGCAGTTTAAATGAAGACCAATTTGATGAAAGGATCAAACCGCTATACTTATTTATCTTCCTGATAGTTTTAGTAAATTCTGATGTCATGAATCTACTTAAAGCTCTAGCTGGCTATTTCGGTTTTTTAGATATTAGATTGGAATAAAAATTATAAACAAATGATTTTAGTCACTATATTAATAACCGATCTATTTTCATGCATTTATTATAGTGCCTATATTTACCCTTTATTTAATCTGTTCAGTCTGCGGTATAAATAAAAGCATTTTTTAATTACTACAGTAAAAATTATTAAACAAGCAAAATATAAAAATAAAAGGTTCCCGAGGCCGAGAACCTTGAATGATAATTTCCAGGTTGAAAAGTATATCTCTAGTCTAAAAAGATTTCTGCAACCATATATAGCTTCGCATAACCAGAAATTTCTATACGTTGATTATCTTTTAAATCACAGTACAGTAATCCGCCGCGAGCAGAAGCCTGATAGGCAACCAGTTGCCGTTTTGAAAGTTTATCGGCCCAGAGTGGAGCAAGACCAGTATGCATGGAACCTGTTACAGGGTCTTCATCAATCCCTTTATGCGGTGCAAAATAACGAGCAATATAATCATAATGCTGTGCCTTGCTGGTAATGGAAATATCAAGGTCAGCGGCAGTGATTGCTGTGCTGCGCTGATAGGCTACTGCCAATTCTTTAATTTTATTAAAATCTGGTTTTGCATCACGTACAGCCTGTTCAGATTCACAGACCAAAATAAAAGCTTGCTGGTTTACATAAACTTCATTAAAAGGGCAATCTACTACCTTATTTAACAAGACAGGATAATCTGGCAAGGGCTCAGGTACACGTACTGGAAAATTCATGGTGATTTTGCCATCTTGTCCTTGTGTGACAATAAAGACTCCTAGGTCTTTTACATGAAAATGAATCGTTTTTGTGGTGGTAAAATCTTTAAAAAGAACAAAACTACTGGCTAAGGTAGCATGACCACAGAAATCCACTTCAACACTTGGGGTAAACCAGCGAATCTCATAATTTTCATCATTTATTATTTTGACGAAGGCAGTTTCTGAAAGGTTGTTCTCCAATGCAATGTTTTGCATAATCCTGTCATCTAACCACTCTTCACATACAAGCACAGCAGCCGGATTTCCCTTAAAAAGTTCTGTGCTAAAAGCATCAACCTGATACATTTTCATAAGATTTTTCCTACGTTCTTTGCTCTGTATCTTAAGGCTTTTTCTGCTAGGCTGGGCAAAATTGTTTTACTGAGAATGCAGATGTTAAATCCACACATTCAACATGTTCCCCTAGAGAAAGCTTATCGTCTGCTGACACATGGTCCTACTGTTTTAGTCTCGAGTAAAGACCATAAAGAGACAGATGTGATGGCTGCTGCATGGGCATGTGCACTTGAGTTCGATCCAGCTAAAGTGACTGTAGTGCTGGATAAAAGCACAAAAACCCGGCAGCTTATTGAGAATTCGGGTTATTTCGCCTTACAGATTCCCACTCTTAAACAACTGGAACTCGTATACAAACTCGGCACTACCAGCAAGATGACTGAACCTAATAAGCTGGAGATTTGTCAGGTTGAGCTGTTCCAGTTTGAAAACTCCGATCTTCCCGTGGTTGCAGACTGTTCAGCATGGTTACTGTGTGAATTAATTCCGGAACCCCATATCCAGCAGGCACATGATCTGTTTATTGGAAAGGTTATTGCAGCCTATGCAGAATAATAGGGTTTTCAGTCAGGGCCGCTGGCACTTTGAAGATGCAGATGAAGAGTGGCGAACCATTCACCATGTAGCAGGAGGACACTTTTATAGTATCGGTAAAGCAGTCTCTGTAGAAGAAGCAAATCTGGAGTTATAGATTTCTAGTAAAAACCCGCGATTGTCGCGGGTTTTTATTGGGGAAAATAGAAATTACTCGCCCATATTTTCAATAATTGCCTGTCCGAATTCAGAACAGCGCAGAAGTGTTGCATTTGGCATTAGACGCTCAAAATCATAAGTCACAGTCTTGGCCGCAATAGCGCCAGCAATTCCTTTAATAATCAGATCAGCAGCTTCTATCCAGCCCATATCTCGCAGCATCATCTCAGCAGAAAGAATGATTGAACCCGGGTTGACTTTATCCTGTCCGGCATATTTAGGCGCAGTACCATGAGTCGCTTCATATACTTGAATTGCCCCACCGATATTTGCACCGGGCGCAATACCAATGCCTCCAACTTCTGCTGCAAGTGCATCAGAAATGTAGTCCCCATTCAGGTTCAGCGTAGCAATCACAGAATAATCTGCCGGACGCATTAAGATCTGTTGCAGGAATGCATCAGCGATGACATCTTTAATAATAATATCTTTACCAGTCTTAGGATTCTTAATTTTAACCCACGGACCACCATCTAGCAGTTCACCACCAAAGCGCTCAAGTGCAACTTCATAGCCCCACTCTTTAAATGCACCTTCAGTATATTTCATGATATTACCCTTGTGCACAAGCGTTACACTCGGTTTATCATTATCAATTGCAAACTGAATAGCCTTACGTACCAGACGCTGCGTACCTTCTTTAGAAACAGGCTTAATACCGATACCACAATTTTCTTCAAAACGGATCTTGGTTACACCCATTTCTTCTTTTAAAAACTTTATAACTTTTTTAGCTTCCGGAGAACCGGCTTTCCACTCGATTCCGGCATAGATATCTTCCGAGTTCTCACGGAAGATCACCATATCTGTTAATTCAGGATGCTGGACAGGTGAAGGTACTCCTTCGAACCAGCGTACTGGACGTACACAGACATACAGGTCCAGTTCCTGGCGTAATGCGACGTTTAGTGAGCGGATCCCGCCACCAACCGGCGTGGTTAAAGGACCTTTAATTGAGACAACAAATTCACGCAGGGCTTCGAATGTTTCTTCAGGCATATAAGTGCCGTAAATTTTATTGGCTTTTTCACCGCAATATACTTCCATCCACTCGATCGAACGTTTGCCACCATAAGCTTTTAAAACCGCAGCATCTACCACTGCTTTCATTGCTGGTGTAATATCCACACCAATACCGTCACCCTCAATGAAAGGAATGATCGGATGGTTTGGTACATTCAGTGACAGGTCTGCATTGACTGTAATTTTATTACCATCTGCAGGAACTACGATCTTCTGATAACCCATTGTGCAGGTTCTCCCTTATGTAGCTGACGAATAAAATGTATGCCATGCAGGCACACTCTTCAACTTTCCTTACATGATATACTTTAATCGATCTTAGGGCTTGGTTGAGATTTATACGAGAAATAACAACATTTCTCTATTAAATAAAACGTCGTTATTTTTTGTTGTATACACTGAAGTTGAAATTCCGTATGAAAATTATCATTTTTAATAAGCCTTATGATGTGCTTTCACAGTTTCGTGAAGACTCTAAGCATTTAACACTCTCCCATTTTATTCATGATCCTGAATTACGGCTGGCTGGTCGTTTAGACTTGGACTCAGAAGGTTTAATGTTTCTCACCGATCATGGCGGTTTGAATCAGTTCATTACTAATCCCAAGAATAAAAAGTTTAAAACCTATCTGGCACAAGTTGATGGCGATATTACAGAAGAAGCTCTCGAGCAGTTACGTCAAGGGGTCGAACTGGCAGATGGTATGACTTTACCGGCCAAAGCCCGTAAGGTTGAGCAGCCGGAATGGTTATGGGACCGCGATCCTCCTGTGCGCTTTCGTGCCAGCATTCCTACTAGCTGGGTTGAGCTGCAAATCTGTGAAGGCCGAAACCGGCAGGTGCGCCGTATGACAGCTGCAGTAGGCTTTCCGACTTTACGTCTGATTCGCACACAAATTGGCACTATTGACTTGGTAAAACTTGGTCTCCAACCAGGTGAGCAGTTTGAAATTGAGCCTCTGCTTTATCCGGACTTTAAAGATGTGCCTGCAGATAAGCCTTATACAGGCCGCAGTGCACCACGTAATGCAGCAAAAAAGCCCTTTGAACAGAAAGATGGCAAGTCCAAATTTAATAAAGAACAGCCTAAAGACAAAGGTGCAAACAAAGCAGGTAAAAAGTTACCATCCGGCGGAACAAAACGCGTATGGCAAACAGAAGAAGGTGAGGCGAAGCCACGTCGCAAGACTAATGGGACTACCCGTCCAGGAAAAATTCGTCGATCTAACCGCTTTGGGTAATTAGAGTTAAGAGCAGTTGAATAATCATATAATTCTCTGCTCTTTTTCAATTTTATAAATTATTTTAGAAACTGTATTTTTATAGCCCTACTCTATAGAAATTTCTTGTTGAAACATATCACTGCTATAGACATGGAGCATAATAATAAAGGCTGAGCTACATATATATGCAGTACTTACAAAAGGCTGAATTGTTGCAATCTAAAACTCTTAAAATTGTAATTTGAGATACAATAGTCTGTTAAATCTGACATTTATATAAATTTTTCCTGCATCTAGCTACCATTTTTTTGTTTATTCTGTGCTCAATAGATTAATCACAGGATAGAACGGATGATCAGAGAACTTTCGAGCCAATCCCAAATTTTGGTAGTGCATGATGGTCATACTGGTCATTTAAACCCCTCTCTTGCAATTGGAGAGATTCTTGAACAACAGTTTAGAAATTCTTATGAAACCTTAAAAGTTCCAGTAAATCTGGGCAACTCTATGGTCAGTCTATTAAAGCGCCTTTCTTGGTTTCCTAGATTATTTCGTGTAATGGCAAAGCTAATATTTGGTGCTGCCCCAGTGCATATTGCCCAGTATCGGTTGATTGTGTGTTCAGGTATGTCCAATCTGCTGTATTCAGCTTATCTGTCGCAAGAGTTCGATATCCCTTTAGCATTTTCAGGTGATATAGGTAGTTTTAATGAACACTTAATTCACTGGACTATTAGCGCATTGGCTCAACCTACTCAGGTTGAACAGATTATTTTACCTACACTTCCGGTCAGAAAAAAATTTATTGAACTCCGTGCCCAACCTCACTGTGGTGAGGCAAGTTTGCTATTGGGCGGCCCTACCCACGAATATCCCTTTACACAAGCAGACTATCTTAACATTATCCGTCATTTTGATTTTTTTGTGGAGGCTTATAATATCCAGGGTTATATTGTTTGCTCGAGGCGTACGCCTGCCTTTAATAGCCGAATTAAAAAATATCTCAAGACCTCAGGACTAAAATTTGTGTCTATAAACGACACTACACCAATTGAACATCTGGTTGCGAGAAGCAAATATATTTTTGTGACTGAAGATAGTAGTACTATGCTTTCTGAAGCAATTCAGAGCGGTCGGATTGTACGGTCAGTCTGCCTGAATCCCGAACACAACAACTTGTTGATTGAAAAGTATTTACATAATCATCTTATACAGCGCCAGCCAGCAAATCAGCCCTTTTATACAGATGAACGTTTTCCTTATATTGCCGATCTAGATCTGATCCGCCCACTGGGTAGTCATTTCCGCAATTATTTATTATTTGATGATCATTATGCGCCTTATGATCTGCGCAGGAAATTTGCTTAAAAACAATTTATAAACTCAAGCATTTAAGGAATAAAGATAGGAGTAATAATGTTTAGAGTTCTATCTTATAAATCTAATTAAAACATAAAAGTTAAAAATAACAGTGATATCCTTAGCATATAAAAAATTCATTCTATAAAAGTTTTTTTAGTATTTGATTAAAAAAGCCAGTGCATGTGCACTGGCTTTTATATTATCAGCAGGTTATCCGGCTTTATACAATGTTAAACAGCAACGCTCGAAATTACATTATTGAATGTGGTACTTGGACGCATTACCGCATTTACTTTTGCCTGATCAATAGCGTAATAGCCACCAATATCAGCTGGTTGACCCTGCACTTGTGCAAGCTCGGCAATAATTTTCTCTTCATTTTCAGCTAAGGCTTGGGCCAGTGGAGCAAATTTTGCTTTAAGTTCAGCATCTTCGTCCTGTGCAGCAAGTGCCTGAGCCCAATATAGTGATAAATAGAAGTGACTACCGCGGTTATCCAGTTCACCAGTACGACGTGATGGAGATTTATCGTTGTCGAGCAGTTTACCAGTAGCTTCATCAAGTGTTCTGGCTAACAGCTTGGCACGGTCATTACCTTCCTTGATTCCCATTTCTTCTAAAGAAACCGCCAGTGCCAAGAATTCACCTAAAGAATCCCAGCGTAAGTGGTTTTCTTCAACTAACTGCTGAACATGTTTTGGTGCAGAACCGCCAGCACCCGTTTCATACATGCCGCCACCAGCCATTAATGGCACGATAGACAGCATTTTCGCTGATGTACCCAGTTCCATAATCGGGAACAGGTCAGTCAGGTAGTCACGTAAAATATTACCTGTTACTGAAATAGTATCGAGACCGCGAGCTACGCGCTCAAGCGTATAACGCATTGCACGTACTTGAGACATGATCTGGATATCCAGACCAGTCGTATCATGATCTTTTAAGTATTTCTGTACTTTCTTGATCAGCTCATTTTCATGTGGACGGTATGGGTCAAGCCAGAAGATAGCCGGCATACCTGAGTTACGTGCACGATTTACAGCCAGTTTTACCCAGTCACGGATTGGCGCATCTTTCACTTGGCACATACGCCAGATATCACCTTTTTCCACATTCTGAGACATCAGCACTTCACCTGTTTCAAGATCAGTGATGTTCGCGATACCCGCTTCAGGAATCTCGAATGTCTTGTCGTGGGAACCGTATTCTTCAGCTTTTTGCGCCATCAGACCAACGTTAGGTACCGTACCCATCGTACGTGGATCGAAATTACCATTCCACTTACAGAAATTAATCATTTCCTGATAGATACGTGCAAAAGTCGATTCAGGCATTACTGCTTTACAGTCATAAGGTTTGCCATCAGCGCCCCACATTTTACCGCCACCGCGGATCATTGCCGGCATAGAAGCATCGACAATGACATCATTTGGTGAGTGGAAGTTAGTGATCCCTTTTGCAGAATCAACCATCGCAAGCGCTGGACGGTGCTCTTGACAAGCATGCAGGTCAGCAATAATTTCTTCACGTACAGAGGTTGGTAAAGTTTCAATTTTCTCGTAAAGACCGGCCATACCGTTGTTAACGTTAATGCCTAGCTCGTCAAACAGTTTACCGTGCTTTTCAAATGCATCTTTATAGTAAATACGCACACAGTGACCGAATACGATCGGGTGTGATACTTTCATCATGGTCGCTTTTACGTGTAAAGAGAACAGGATGCCAGCTTCTTTACAATCATCTAATTCTTTTTCATAGAAGTCACAAAGCGCTTTTTTGCTCATGAACATTGAGTCGATAATTTCGCCATCTTGAAGCGCTACTTTTGGCTTCAGAACAATGGTTTCACCAGACTTGGTGATCAATTCCATTTTTACATTACGCGCACGATCAAGTGTCATCGACTTTTCGCCGTGGTAGAAGTCCCCTTCCTGCATATGTGAAACATGGGTTTGTGACCAAGGCTTCCATTCACCCATAGAGTGCGGGTGTTTTTTCGCATAGTTTTTGACTGCAGCTGGTGCACGACGGTCAGAGTTACCTTCACGTAGTACAGGGTTTACTGCAGAACCCAAACATTTACTATAACGTACCTTAATTGCTTTTTCTTCTTCGGTTACCGGGTTTTCTGGATAATCCGGAATTGCATAACCTTTTGATTGAAGTTCTTTGATACACGAGATCAACTGCGCAACAGAGGCACTGATATTTGGAAGCTTGATAATATTAGTATCTGGATCTTGGGTAAGACGACCTAACTCTGCAAGATTGTCTACTACCTTCTGCTCTTCACTGAGGTAGTCCGAGAATTCAGCGAGCACGCGTGCAGCCACAGAAATGTCAGTTTTAACAACTTTAACACCGGCCGGCTTAGTAAAGGTCTCAATGATCGGCAGTAGCGAATAGGTCGCCAGCAGTGGCGCCTCGTCAGTCAGTGTGTAAATGATAGTTGACTTTCCACCAGCCATATATAGCCCCTTGCGTTGGATTGAGTGTTTAAGGATTGAGCTTTTGGCCCTGCCCCTTTAAACCGAAATGCTTAAATAAACCTTGAGAGTATCAGCCCTCATGACCTTTCAGTCAACGCAAGATCTTGTGATAACGACATTTCGATACGAAATAGTAGTGTATAGCTTAAAAGCTTTACTATGAAATATGGTTAGTTTAGGTAAAATATAATATTACTCTTCCAAATACTGAATACTTTTTATACAATTCATCAAAACTGTTATTTCGCCAAGAAATACTATTAAGTTAAGTTGCTTACAAGCTAGAGCAAATATATTACAGCTTGGTGTCTAAACTCTGTTTATAAAATGATGAGCTATTTCTTATAGTTTATATCAAGCAGATCCTATTTTAAGATTTGCTCTACTAAATAATAAGTTCACTCTATAAGATAAAACGAACTATATCTAATTTTAAAATTACAGAATATAAAAAACCGGTACATGAGTACCGGTTCAAGTGATATGTAGCACTTGTTAGACATTTAACCAAGTTTCAATCTTGGCTTGATTATCTACTTTTAGCTCTACAGTAGTTAGATCTGTAGAACCACCTTGCACTTCAAACTGCATCAGTTCATCACGACGGAAAGCAAGCAAGCTATAATTTCCTTGCTGTTTTGCATATTTTTCAATCAGTTTAGTGGTGGCTTTTAAACCATCAATTGCAATAATAATATCATGGGCAGAAAGTCCTGCTTTTGAACCGACTCCATCACGGCGTACAGTCTGCACAACCACCCCCTCGGCTTTATCTGCCAGTTTTAAACCAAATGGTAGAGACTTGTCATTTTTCAAACTGTAACTAAGACCAAACTCCGGCAAGAGCTGCTCAAGTGGCAATTCATCAGTCGTGTTAATCAGATAATTAATCTGTTCAATCCACTTATCACCAGTCAACTGCTCGCACAAATCATAAATAGTACGTTCATTTACCTGTATGCCGTTTTGAGTGTTTTCATACAGTTTACGCATTAAAGCGTCGAGGCTCGAACCACGTAAACGCAGGCCCAGATCCAAACATAGTGCTACCAGGCAGCCTTTGTTGTAATAGCTGGTGCCCGCATTGTTTGAATTTTCATCCTGACGATAAAATTTCACCCAGGCATCAAAACTTGACTCTGCTACGGTCTGCACAAAACGGCCCGGATTTTGTAAATAGCGATCTATCTGGGCTTTGAGTAATTCTAAATAGGATTCCTGCTTGATTACGCCGCTACGCAATAAAATGAGATCGTCATAATAAGAAGTGAAGCCTTCAAAAATCCATAACAGTGAAGTGTAACCTTCCTTGTTCAGATCATAGTCAGCAAAGTTTTCTGGACGTATAAATTTGACCAGCCATGAATGAAAATATTCATGGCTGCACAGTCCTAAAAAGCGCTGATAATCCTTGGAGGGTTCTTCAGGCTCATCAGCCTTAGGCAAATCATCACGTGGAGTAATCAAACTGGTACTGTTCGGATGTTCAAGACCACCATAACTGTTACCTGTAGCCATGGTCATAAAGGTATAATGTTCAAACGGCGCTGAGCCAAACATGGAAATTTCTGTCGCACAGATTTTTTCAATATCCTGCTGCATGCGCTCAACATTCAATGCATGTTTGCCGGATACCACAAACTCATGTGGAATACCTTGTGCTTTAAAGCTGAAACGGGTCTGCTCTGCCAGTTCAAATGGCGCATCAATAAGCTCCATATAATTCTTGGCTTTTAAGGTATAACGGCCTCGAACCAGTGTCTTAGAGCTTAAAGCGGTGGCAAGCTGAAAGTGTTTCAACTCTTCCGGTAAAAATACCTCAGCCTCAATGGCTGTGTCTTCTTGCCCCTCCAGCCCCAGACAAACACAGGCCGGATTTACGTAAAGACGGGTTTGGTCAACATAAGCTCCGCGAACTGAAAGATCATAGGCATACACATCATATTCAACCGTAATCAGCTCATGGTCTGTATTAAACAGGCGCCATTTATTTTTTTCAGTCTTACTGATGTTTAAAATCCGGCCTGCTTCATCATAGGCTTTCACTGCTTCGATATGCTTTGAGAACTCACGAATCAAATAACTGCCCGGAATCCAGGTCGGTAACCACAGGACCTGATTTGGATTGGCCAAGAAGCGTAAAGTTACGTGAATCAGGTGCTGGCGATAGTCATCGAACTCGATTTGATAATGCAACATAAGTCGTAATAAAAGATCAACAGAAAGAAATTAGCATTTAGCTTAGCATTTTTTTACAAAGTGATGCGGATAAGTCTTATTTGTCCTTAAAAGTCGCTAGCATTCAGAAAAAAAAAGGCATAGCATGCCTGTGTTTTTCGCATCATCTGCGATCAATCCGGCATATAAAGGTACTTCCCGTTGAGAATATTTGCTTACCTCTTTATTTTATTTAGCTTGTGCTGTGCCAGTCTGGCCAACGCCCGCCTGCTTCAGGTGGTCCCTGAATCAGTTGAAGCCGCAGCCTGGAGCATTCTGGACCCGCAGTCGGGACAGATAATTGCCGAATATAATAGTGAGGTACAGCGCTCACCTGCTTCACTTACCAAGATGATGGTGGCTTATATTGCCCTCAAGGAAATTGAGAACGGGAAACTGAATCGAAATGAAATTCTGACTGCGACCCCGGTGGTAAAAATGGTCATGTGGGATGAATCTCAGATGTATCTGAAGGAAGGCGAGCAGATTTCAGTTGATCAGCTTCTGGCTGGTCTTATTGTGATGTCAGCCAATGATGCTGCGGTGACTTTAGCAGAGCGAATTTCTGGAAACGTGCCTGCATTCATTGAACGCATGAATCAGGAAGCTCAAAAGCTTGGAATGAAAAATACTCATTTTACCAATCCGGCTGGCATTACTATGGATGGGCATTATTCAACTGCGCATGATCTGGCACTGCTGGGCCAGGCACTGGTAAATGACACACCGGATTATCTCAATTACTCCAAACAGCAGAGCTTTACCTATAACAATCATTTTCATCGTGCTACCAATTTGTTACTCAAGCAGGATGCAACAGTAGACGGACTAAAAACCGGTTTTACCAAAGCTGCGGGTTATAACCTTGCGCTTACAGCCAGTCGCCCTACCATGAATGCAGATTTACCTAACCGCCGCCTGATTGTGGTAGTTATGGGTACAACCAGTGCTGTAAAACGTGCCGAGGTAGCTTATAAGTTGCTGAATCTGGGCTATGCATATACGCGAGATGAAGTTGCGATCAAAGATAAACAACTACTTGGTGAACTGCCGGTAGTCAAGTCAACCTTAAAAATGTTTAAGGTAAAATCAGCCCAACCGAAGATTATAACGACCTCTTTATATAACCAGCCTTATGCAATTGACCTACAGACTTTTGATAATGCAACCCAGCGTATTATGCTTAATACGGGTAATGGTATATTGCAAACCATCGAACCCTTACAGACGACCAATACTCATATCAATATTGAACTGAATACCAAGCAGTTAACTGCCCCGTTAATGCAGGTCATGAAACTTGCAACTGTGCATGTCTATCAGAATAACCAGCTGATCAGCACATTTGATATTGAAAATGAAGTGCATATTGAAGAAGCTAATTTTTTTCAGAGAATCTTTTTATGGTTGGTCAGCTTATTTCCGTTTATGAGTAATGATGAGATGAAAACTGCACCAGAAGTATTTAATTCTTAACTGTTAAAATCTATAAACCCATATAAATATAACAAAGAATCAATCAGGAAGATGGCATAGTTTTGCCATCTTCTTTTTTTATGTTTCCTTAGAAATAAAATATAAACAGGTATAAAATGGCTCAAGAATTACATCATATCGTCGTGGTCGGCGGTGGCGCAGGTGGCCTCGAACTGGTGACCCGGTTAGGCAATAGTCTGGGCAAGCAAGCTAAAGCAAAAATCACGCTAGTTGACCAGAACCTTACTCATATCTGGAAGCCTCTTCTTCATGAAATCGCTGCCGGTACGCTGGACCCATATAGCGAGGAAGTCAATTATTTTGCTCATGCCGCCAGACATCACTACCAGTTTGTATCAGGCAGCCTATGTAATGTATTACCCGAGAAAAAACAGATTCAGCTTTGCTCCGCCACAGGCAAAAACCTTAAAACGTTAAGCTATGACACGCTAGTACTTGCTGTAGGTTCGGTATCAAATGATTTCAATACCGAAGGAGCTAAAGAATATTGCTATTTCCTGGACAACCGTGCTCAGGCGGACCAGTTTCAGAAAGATTTATTGAACACTTATCTAGATGCACAGTATTCCCAACAGCCTAATCATCTTAATGTTGCAATCATTGGTGCTGGTGCAACGGGTGTAGAGCTTGCAGCACAACTGGTCGAGGCTAAAGAAAATTTTTACCGTTATGGCCTGAATCATATACATCCTGATCTGGTTAAAATTACTTTAATTGAAGCAGCAGACCGAATTTTGCCTGCCCTTCCAGAAAAAGTGGCCGAAAATACATTACGACAAATCAAAACGCTAGGCATTGAAGTCCTGACTGGCCATAAAGTACAGCATGTCGCTAAAGACCATATCTCTTTTCAGGATGGAAGTGCCTTGCAAACTGATTTAAATATCTGGGCAGCCGGTATCAAGGCACCGCAGGTCATTGAACAGCTAGAAGGCTTTGAAAAAGATCACTTAAACCGTATTAAAATCTATGCAACCCTGCAGACTTATAGTTACCCGGATATTTTCGCTTTCGGTGATTGTGCGCACTGTCAGCTTGAAGCAGGCCAGCCACCCCTTGGGCCCCGTGCTCAGGTTGCTAGCCAGCAAGCAAATTTTCTGGTTAGAGCTTTAACAGCCCGTATTGCGGAGCGGCCAATACCCATGTTCCATTTTTCCGATAAGGGCTCACTGATTTCATTAAGCCAGAATAAGGCTGTGGGCCAACTCCTGGGCCAGGTAAATGTCCAAGGGTCGGTCGCCAAAGGCTTGTATATCTCACTATACCGTTTACATCAGGCTAATATATATGGCTACAGCCAGGCTGGTGCACTCACAGTGAGAGATTTTGTTACACGAAGAATTCGGCCGAAAATAAAATTGCATTGAAATTTCATCACACAACCCCATATTTGAATAAATTGGCTTCAAAAAGATCGAAATCACAGTTTTTTTAGGATTTTTCTTCTAAAAGCGCTGTGTTTCATCTTATGATGTACCCTTCAAAAAATTGACTGGATCAATAATATGACTGCTATTGCAAATAATCATGTGGTTTCATTCCACTATACACTGACCAATGCAGAGGGCGAGACTCTCGACCAATCTCAGGGTGAACCACTGGCTTATTTGCACGGTGCGGGTAACATTATTCCTGGTTTGGAAAATGCGTTGGCTGGTAAAACAGTAGGCGAGAAATTTACTGTAAATGTACCTGCTGCTGAAGGTTACGGTGAATATAATCCTGACCTTGTACAGGAAGTTCCAGCTCAAATGTTCCAAGGTGTAGATAATATCCAGCCTGGTATGCAGTTCCAAGCACAAACTGATGACGGTGTTCAGATCGTGACTGTTAAAGCAGTTGAAGGCGAAAACGTACTGGTTGATGCGAACTTCCCGCTAGCTGGTCAAGACCTGACTTTTGAAGTTGAAATTGTTGATATCCGTGATGCAACTCAAGAAGAGCTTGATCATGGGCATGTTCATGGCACGGGTGGTCACCACCACTAAGATCGTCTGATCAAAAAAGCAAAGCTCAGGCTTTGCTTTTTTTATAGTTATTTTTCAGTATTAGAAATAGCTTCAGCTTGATTTTTTAAATATTTTTCTTAATGATAAACATAATGTTATTTTAATTACTGGCTTTTATGTCTGTATATCAACTGGTCTGGTTCCGTCAGGATTTACGTATTGTTGACCATTCTGCATTATGGCATGCCAGACAGACTGGTCCCTGCATTGCGCTTGTTACCCTTTCACCAGTTCAATGGCGGCAACATGATGATGCCGTGATCAAAATTGATCTTTATTTAAGACAGCTTAAAGTTTTAAAAGAACAGTTAAAACAGCTCAATATCCCTATCATTATACAAACTATTCCTCTCTGGAAGGAAGTTCCTGAGTTTTTGCTTGAATGCTGTCAAAGTTTAAGCGTTCAGCAAATACATGCCCATATTGAGGCAGGTATAAACGAGCAGCAACGTGACCAGGACTGTCAGCAACTGCTCGATACATCCGGTATTGCTTTGACTTTATACCAAGACCGCACTCTATTCCCTTTCGGTAGTATTACCAATCAAAATGGACAGCCTTATCAGGTCTTTGGTGCCTTTAAAAAAGCCTGTTATAGCCGTTTAGAAATAGCGCTACCAAAATGTTATACAGAAATTACAGCTCAAAATCCTATAACTCTCCCTGCTCTTGATCAGTTTCAGCAGACAGTGCCAGATATCAGGCAGCTTTGTGACATACCTGTTCCAGAATCCATTCAACAGCTCTGGCCTGCTTGCGAAAACCATGCTCATACATTACTTGAACAATTTCTTGAAAATCATATTCAGCATTATCATATTGAGCGAGACTTTCCTGCACACTCCGGAACCAGTCAGCTCTCTGCCTATTTGAATATTGGCGTACTTTCTATACGCCAATGTATACAGGCTTTATTCCGGCATCAAAGCGGGTACTTTGTGCCTGAACAGGAGGGCCAGAGCATCTGGCTAGATGAGCTGCTATGGCGTGAATTTTATCAGCATATTCTTTATCTGTTTCCAAATGTCTCAAAATATTTACCTTTCAAAGCCAATGCTCGGAATATTCCCTGGCAAGATGATAAAACTGCATTAACTGCCTGGCAGCAAGGCCAAACTGGTATTCCAATTGTAGATGCAGGAATGCGGCAGTTATTGGTCACTGGCTGGATGCATAACCGGGTCCGCATGATTACAGCCATGTTCTTGTGTAAGAATCTTCTGATTGACTGGCGCCAAGGTGAACAGTGGTTTATGCAGCATTTGATTGACGGTGACCTGGCGGCAAATAATGGGGGATGGCAATGGTGTGCTTCCACCGGCACGGATTCAGTGCCCTATTTCCGTATTTTCAACCCGGTCAGTCAGTCCAGAAAGTTTGATCCTGAAGGTCAATATATCCGTACATGGATACCGGAACTGGCACATCTGGATGCTAAAACAATTCACGCACCCTATGAAAGTAAAACTGTCCAGCAACTGGACTATCCAAAACCCATAGTAGATTTAAAATACAGTCGTGCTCGGGCTATTGACCACTTTAAACAGTATTTGTAGAACTTCTACTCTTAAAAAGAGACTGGATATTATGCAGATATATGTATTTTGCAGAGATAATATTGATGCTTTTTGACAGCAGATTTCACGTCTGGACTTTAAAACCTGATATAAAAAATTGCATGTCGGGTATTCACTATTCAGATTAAAAATAATATTTATTTAAGTGCAAATTGTATCATGACTTTTAACTGGTAATAAGATTAAAAACTGTAATGCAATTTTTAAAACTACAACCAAAACAGGCAGACTTTTGACCAGTCAAAACCTTGGTATAAGGAAAATAAATAATATTGCATCTTATAACTTGGAACGTTTTTAGAATCCAAGTACAATACTGCGCTAGTCGAGGGATGCTGCGACGTTTTACAGGCACTAAATGTAAAATCGCCAGGCTCGACGATCGGTATGTCTGTTCAAGCTTACCAACAACGGCATCCGCGAACTGAATGATCCATACTATTTTTTCTAGGAGATCCTGATGAACGCGGTTACTGCTTCATTTACAGATTATAAAGTTGCCGATATTTCACTTGCTGATTACGGCCGTAAAGAAATTAAACTTGCTGAAGCTGAAATGCCTGCCCTAATGGGTCTGCGTAAGCGTTATTCAGCAGCAAAACCACTGGCAGGCGCGAAAATTCTCGGCTGTATCCATATGACTATTCAAACTGCAGTTTTAATTGAAACACTGGTTGAATTGGGCGCAGAAGTTCGCTGGACTTCATGTAACATCTTCTCGACTCAAGACCACGCTGCTGCTGCAATTGCTGCATCTGGTATTCCTGTTTTTGCCTGGAAAGGCGAAACTGAAGAAGAATACATGTGGTGTCTTGAACAGCAAATCAATGTAAACGGCAAACCTTGGGATGCCAACATGATTCTGGATGACGGCGGTGACCTAACGGCTGTTGTACATGAAAAGTATCCTGAACTGATTGCAAAAATTCATGGTATTACTGAAGAGACTACTACGGGTGTTGCACGTCTACTCGAAATGTGGAAAGACGGTTCACTGAAAGTTCCTGCCATCAATGTCAATGACTCCGTAACCAAGTCTAAAAATGATAACAAGTATGGCTGTCGTCACTCACTTAACGATGCCATCAAACGTGCAACAGACATGCTGCTTTCTGGCCGCCGTGCACTTGTTATCGGTTATGGAGATGTAGGTAAAGGTTCTGCACAATCACTTCGTCAAGAAGGCATGATTGTACGCGTAACTGAAGTTGACCCAATCTGTGCAATGCAGGCCTGCATGGATGGTTACGAAGTAGTATCTCCATATAAAAATGGTGTTCAGACCGGTAATAAAGAAGATATTAATGTAGATCTTCTCAAAAATACTGATCTGATTGTTACTACAACCGGTAACTATCACGTATGTGATGCTGCGATGCTGGATACACTAAAAGCAGGTGCAGTGGTTTGCAACATCGGGCACTTCGACACTGAAATCGATACAGCTTACCTGCGTGGATATAAATGGGTTGAAGTTAAACCTCAGGTACATCAGGTATATCGTTCAGAAAATGAAAACGATTATCTGATTCTTCTTTCTGAAGGTCGTTTAGTGAACCTGGGTAATGCTACAGGCCATCCATCTCGTGTGATGGATGGCTCTTTTGCCAACCAGGTTTTAGGCCAGATGCACCTGTTTGCCGAGAAATTTGCTGATCTTCCAGAAGATCAAAAACAAGCAAAAATCCGTGTAGAACTGCTACCGAAGAAACTGGATGAAGAAGTTGCTGCCGCAATGGTTGTAGGTTTTGGTGGAGTACTGACACAACTGACCACTGAGCAGGCAGCTTACCTTGGTGTACCGGTAGAAGGTCCGTTCAAGTCTGACGCTTATAAATATTAAGATATCTTAAGGGCAGATGTTTAGGCATCCTGCCCTTTTCTTTGTCTGGCATATTTATAAATTAAACAAAGGATTTGAAAAATGACTAAACGTGTTCCGATTTCTTTTGAGTTTTTTCCGCCAAAAACTGATGCTGGCGCAGAAAAGCTCAAACTGGTTCACCAGGATCTTCAACATTTGAATCCGGAATTCTTTTCGGTGACTTATGGTGCCGGAGGTTCCACCCGTGAACGTACCTTGGCTGCAATTGAAGAGTTTAATGGCAAGGGTACACCGGTAGCACCTCACCTTTCCTGTATCGGGGATGATAAGGCACGTATAGCAGAGCTGCTGGATCTGTATAAATCTCAAAACATTAAACGTATTGTTGCCCTGCGTGGTGATTTGCCATCCGGTCAGGTCGGTCTGGGCGAACTTCCATATGCACAGGATCTGGTACGTTTTATTCGTGAACATTCAGGTGATCACTTTCATATTGAAGTTGCAGCCTATCCGGAGATGCATCCTCAGGCAGAAAGCTTTGATGCTGATATTCGTCGCTTTATTGAAAAGGTTAATGCTGGCGCAAATGCGGGTATTACCCAGTTTTTCTTCAATCCGGATTCCTATTTTTATTTCTTGGATCGCCTTGCAAAGGAAGGGATTCATATTCCTATTGCACCAGGTATTATGCCCATCATTAACGCCAGCAACCTGATCCGCTTTGCTGATGGCACAGGTGCAGAAATTCCTCGCTGGATTCGTAAACAGCTCTCTGCTTATGGCGATGACAGTGTCGCAATTAAGGACTTTGGTCATGAAGTCGTGCTAAAGCTTTGCGAACGTCTGATTGCTGGTGGTGCACCAAGTCTGCATTTCTATTCAATGAACCAGACCGAACCCACCCGCCAGCTTGTACTTGACCTGGGTTTAGCCTGAGCTAAATTAATCATCTGCTTTTTTGAAGAGTAATACATTCATGCCACGTTTTTATATTGAAGCTGATTTAACTGTAGGAACAACAGTTGAGCTTACAGAAACAGTGTTTCATCATTGGGTGAAGGTATTACGTGCACAGATTGGTGACAGTGCCACCCTGTTCAATGGACGGGGTGGTGAATTTGAAGCGAATTTGACAGAAATCAGCAAGAAAACTGCATCTGTTGCAATCAGGTCGTCTAACCCGGCAGATCGTACTCCACCTTTTACAACAGTATTGGGTCAGGTCATGAGCAAAGGTGACCGAATGGATTATGTCATTCAGAAAGCCACAGAACTGGGTGTTACGACCATTCAGCTGTTAACATCAGAACGATGTGAAATGCGCTTAAAATACGATCGCGATCAAAAAAAGCTTGATCACTGGCAAGCTGTTGTAATTGCAGCCTGTGAGCAATGTGGCATGAACCGGATTCCAGAGATATTACCCCCTGTTCCACTCACAGACTGGCTACAGCAGAATTTATCAGCAACCCGGCTAGTGCTTGCTCCCAATAAGCGTCAGCAGAATGTTTTAACCGATGCTCAAACAGATCTGGCACTGTTAATCGGTCCGGAAGGCGGGTTGAGTGAAGCAGAAATAGACATGGCCAATCATGCTGGCTTTAAAAACTGGTGCATTGGAGAACGCATACTACGTACTGAAACAGCGCCTGTAGTCGCTTTGTCTATCTTAAATCACCATTTCTCAACATACTAGACTTATACCAATATACGAAGTTAAATTAAGTCATTATTCATCACTTTTAACTCAAGCTTGTAAATACGTGATTAACTAATGACTAGTTTCAGTTATATTCGTATTTAAAAAAACCCGTAATCATTTTGATATAAGCTCTTATATCCTCTGGGCATTGTGAGCTTTTATTTTCAGCTCGCTTTTTTCTTAAAATATTTTAACTATAAAGCCAGACATTATGACTATAACTTGAGTGAATGGAAAAAGCCTGGTTTTACGCTGGGATAAGCGCTCAAGTAATGGTATATTCGATAAAATTTAGCCAAAACCGACCAGCATGCTGCTGGGCCAACACATGTAACAATCGAGATTCAAATGGACGATCAATCATTAAAACAGCAAGCTTTGTACTATCATGAATTCCCAACACCAGGAAAAATTAGCGTCACTCCAAGCAAACAGCTTGTCAACCAGCGTGATCTGGCTTTAGCCTATTCTCCAGGTGTTGCAGCTCCGTGTCTTGAGATTGAACGTGACCCTTCAGCTGCCGCAAAATATACGGCACGGGGCAATCTGGTTGCTGTGGTCAGTAATGGTACTGCTGTTTTAGGACTGGGGAATATTGGTCCATTAGCCTCTAAACCGGTAATGGAAGGCAAAGGTGTACTCTTTAAAAAATTTGCCGGTGTCGATGTATTTGATATTGAAATTGCTGAAAATGATCCCGACAAGATTGTTGATATTGTGGCAGCACTTGAGCCTACATTCGGCGGTATCAACCTTGAAGACATTAAAGCACCAGAATGTTTTTATATTGAGCGCAAACTCCGTGAGCGCATGAATATTCCGGTATTTCATGATGACCAGCATGGTACCAGTATTATTGTAGGTTCTGCCCTGCTAAATGCCTTGCAACTGATCAATAAAAAAATTGATGAGATCAAGATTGTAGCCTCAGGCGCCGGTGCTGCTGCGTTATCTTGTCTTGATCTGCTGTGTGCGCTGGGCGTAAACAAAGACAATATTATTGTTGCTGACTCTCGAGGCCTGCTAACTACCTCACGTGATGGGCTAGATGAGTCTAAAAAACGCTATGTACAGGACATTCCGCAAACCCAGCTCCATGAAGTCATGGCCGGTGCAGATATGTTTCTGGGGCTTTCTGCCGCAGGTATCCTGACCAAAGAAATGGTCAAGCAAATGGCAGAGAACCCGATTATCTTCGCACTTGCCAATCCGGACCCTGAAATTCTGCCTGAACATGCTCATGAAGTTCGTCCTGATGTCATTATGGCAACTGGCCGTTCAGACTATCCGAATCAGGTCAATAACGCCCTGTGCTTCCCGTATATCTTCCGTGGCGCACTTGATGTGGGTGCAACTACAATTAATGAAGAAATGAAAATTGCCTGTGTACATGCGATTGCACGTATGGCACATATTGAAGCAGATGCAGCGACATATGGCGAAAAATCAGCTTCATTTGGCCGTGAATATTTAATTCCGCGTCCACTGGATCAACGCTTGATTCTGGAAATTGCTCCTGCTATCGCTCAGGCAGCGATGGATTCTGGTGTAGCTACCCGCCCGATTGAAGATTTCTCAGCTTATCGCCAGCGTTTGTCCGAGTTTGTTTATAACTCGGCATTTATCATGAAGCCAATTTTTGCACAGGCGAAGACTGATCCGAAACGCATTGCTTATGCTGAAGGTGAAGACCTTCGTGTATTACGTGCTGTTCAGATTGCAGTAGATGAAGGTCTGGCTAAGCCGATTCTGGTTGGACGTACTGCGGTTATTGAAGCTAATATCAAAAAACTAGGATTGCGTCTTGAACAGGGCGTAAATATTGAAATCGTAGATCAGGAAAAGAATCCTGACTATGAAAAGTTTGCGGACGATTATTATCAGCTAATGCAGCGTAAAGGTGTAACACCCGAATATGCACAGCGTGAGGCACGTCGCCGCTCCACTTTGATTGCAGGCATGCTGGTACGTCATGGCAAAGCAGACGGTATGCTGTGCGGTACATATTCAAGCTATGACATTCACCTAGATTTTGTTAAAAATGTCATTGGGTTACGTGAAGGTCGTAGTACGTTCTTTACTTTAAATGCATTAATGCTTGAAGACCGCACCCTGTTTATTGCAGATACCTATGTCAATACTAATCCGACTGCCGAACAGCTCGCTGAAATGACAATTCTGGCAGCTGAAGAAGTACGCCGTTTTGGGATCGCGCCCCGCATTGCTCTGCTATCACATTCAAGCTTCGGTTCTGACCAGACGGATGCAAGTGCACAAAAAATGCGTCAGGTATATGAAATTCTGTCACGCATTGCACCAGAGCTAGAAGTTGAAGGCGAAATGCACGGTGATGCAGCACTTGATGAGAATATTCGTCATTTTGCATTCCCGAATTCACGCTTCAAAGGTTCTGCCAACTTGCTGATTATGCCAAATCTGGATGCAGCCAATATTTCGTTTAACCTGCTTAAATCTACTTCAGGCAATAACGTAACAATTGGCCCGATTCTGCTGGGTGCTGCCAAACCGGTGCATATTTTAACCCCAACCGCCACCACCCGTCGTCTGGTTAATATGACTGCACTGACTGTTGCTGAAATTCAGCAAGCTGAGGTATAAGCTTTAACTGAATAAAAGCTAAAGTTCTTTACTTGAGAAAACCTCTATTCTGTTGCATGATTGCTTGAAGAATAGAGGTTTTTTCATGCAAGTTTATTTAGTAGGCGGTGCTGTCCGGGACCATTTGCTTGGCCATCCCTATCAAGAAAAAGATTATGTTGTGGTAGGAGCAACGCCTGAGCAGCTTCTCGCTCAGGGTTTTATGCCAGTTGGTAAGGATTTTCCAGTATTTCTGCATCCTGATACTAAGGATGAATATGCTTTAGCGCGTACTGAGCGTAAATCCGGTCAGGGCTATCACGGTTTTGAATTCCATACGGATAGCAGCGTGACTCTGGAAGAAGATTTAATCCGTCGCGATTTAACGATTAATGCTATGGCCATGGATGAACAAGGTCAGGTATATGATCCATATCAAGGCCGGCAAGATCTCAAAAATAAAGTTTTACGCCATGTTTCCGATGCCTTTATTGAAGATCCGCTTCGGGTATTACGTGTTGCCCGTTTTGCTGCTCGCTATGCTCCTTACGGTTTTAAGATTGCTGAAGAGACCATGAGCCTCATGCAGCAACTGGTCAATACGGGCGAATTGGATACTTTGACCCCAGAGCGGGTCTGGAAAGAAACCTCTCGTGCCTTAATGGAACAGCGCGCTGATGTCTATTTTGAAGTTTTACGTGAATGTGGCGCCTTAAATATCCTGTTACCCGAACTGAATGCCCTGTTTGGAGTTCCTCAACGGCCAGAATATCATCCTGAAATTGACTGTGGTATTCATACGCTGATGTCCTTACAGCAGGCATGTCAGGCGAATTATTCACTTGATGTACGTTTTGCGGTACTGGTTCATGACCTTGGCAAAGCTCTTACGCCAACAGATATTCTACCCCGCCATATCATGCATGAAGAACGTGGTGTAAAACCCGTAACTGCTGTATGCGATCGTTTAAAAGTTCCTGCTACTACCAAGCAACTGGCTCTGGCAGTCTGCAAAGAACACTTAAAATGCCATCAGGCTTTAACTCTAAAACCTGGAACCTTATGGCGCCTGCTGCAACGTTTAGACGTTTTACGCCGTCCGGAACGGGTCGAAGCTTTTGTACAGGCATGTGAATGTGACTCTAGAGGCCGCTTAGGTCTAGAAAACCGTCCTTATCCGCAAGCCAGCTACATGTATCAAGTCATCGAGATTGTCCGTTCAATCAAGGCACAAGACTTACCTCCGGAAATACAAGGGCCGGATATTGGAGAAATGTTGATTCAGCGCCGAATTGAAGCTATTGCCACATTTAAGGCTGAGTTTCTTTCTTCTCAATCCTCTAACCAGTTTTAGTTTTAAAATAAATATAAAAAAAGCCTCCATATAGAGGCTTTTTACTGGAAGATTAACGGCGAGGTAATGGAATAAACTGGGAGTCCTGATTCTGAACTTCACGCTCTCCTACATTTACGTTTAAGGTCTGCTGCTTACCTTCGCGCTCCACCAGAAGCTGGATAGTGCTGTTCGGTGCTTGCAGAGCGACATAATTGATTAAATGAGATGTTGAGGTAATCTGCTCATTATTCACTTTTAAAATGCGGTCCCCTACCTTTACACCGGCTTTGGCAGCTGGGCCATTACCCAGTACTCCCGCAACCACGACACCTGGCTCACGTGGTGCCAGTACATCAGTTTGTGCAGGTGGGACCAGACTGATACCTAGCCATCCTCTTACTACGCGGCCATCTTTCAAAATGGCATTTAACACCTGCTGACAGACTTTAGCCGGAATGGCAAAACCTATTCCAAGTGAGCCACCGGTCTGTGAGAAAATTGCCGTATTTACCCCAATCAGATTACCTGCAACATCGATTAATGCACCGCCTGAGTTACCCGGGTTAATTGCAGCGTCTGTCTGGATAAAGTCTTCATAGGTATTTATTCCCAAATCAGAACGACCAGTTGCAGAGATAATTCCCTGCGTTACCGTTTGCCCTACCCCAAACGGGTTACCAATTGCCAACACCACATCACCGACTTCATTACCACTGAGTTTAAAAGGTAAAACAGGTAATTTATCCAGTTCAATCTTGATAACGGCAAGGTCAGTATCAGGATCAGTACCAATAATTTTTGCTTCAGCACGGCGACCATCATTTAAAGCCACCACAATCTGTTCTGCTTGTGCCACTACATGGTTATTGGTCAGGATGTATCCATCAGGACGTACAATAACACCTGAGCCAAGACTGTTTTCATTCTGCTGGCTATTAAACTGGTCTGGTAGCTGGTCCCCAAAAAATTCACGAAATGCCGGATCATTTAATAAGGGATGATTCATCTGCCGAACTTTTTGCGTGGTAAAAATATTAACCACCGCAGGTGCAGCAACTTTTACTGCCGCATTATAAGAGACTACTCCTCCAGAACGGGAGGTATCAATTAAAGGTTCAACTTTTTCAGCAGGCATTTTTACGCCATCAGCAGCGACTGGCGCTTTGGGCTGATGGAATTTCTGCCAGCCAATAAAACTGATAATCACAATGACCAGCAGTACCCAAGGTAACCAGGCAAAGGTTCGGCGCACGTTATTATCCTCTAGATTCTTTTGATTTGTTAATGCGTAATAGATCTAGGTGATTGTAATACAAATACAAAATATACGCTTTAAAACACACTAAAGTTTTGTCTGGCTTTAGTTACAAGATAAAATATGTTTCTATATCCCATTGTCCAGTTTAATTATTAAGGTAAATCATGGCCAGGTTGACTGATATTCTTCAATGGTGTGATCAGACATTGAAAACTTCCGAATTTCGTGACTATGCGCCGAACGGTTTGCAAATTGAAGGCTCGCAGGAAGTAAATAAAATTTTGTGTGCAGTTACTGCATCACAAGAAGCTATTGATGCGGCGATTGCACAAAAAGCAGATCTGTTATTGGTTCATCATGGTTATTTCTGGAAAGGCGAACCCTATCCGATTACCGGTATGCGCGGCAAACGTATTAAAACTTTAATACAGAATAACATCTCTCTTGTCGCTTTTCATTTACCTTTAGATTCGCACCCAACATTGGGTAATAATGCTGCCATTTCTGATTTACTTGGCCTTGAGCATCTTGAAGCACTTGATCCATCTGAACGGCATCCGGTGGGTAACATTGGTTATTTACCAGAAGCATTAAGTCCGGAAGCATTTAGAAATTATCTGGCAGAACGTTTAAACACCCAGGTACTTCATCTACCTGCGGAAAAGTTATCTGTGCAAAAAATAGGTTTTTGTACTGGAGCTGCTCAGGATTTCATTACTAAAGCAGCTGTCCAGGGTTGTGATGCTTATATTTCCGGTGAGGTTAGTGAGCGAACTTATTATGAGGCTCAGGAACTAGATGTGCATTACTATGCCTGTGGGCACCATGCGACTGAACGTTATGGTGTACAACGCTTAGGTCAAGCACTGGCTGAACAGTTTGCCCTCGAATATCATTATCATGAACTGAACAATCCGGTTTAAACCTTATGTTACGATTGGAATTGTTTACAAGTTTATAAATTCGGCCTTTATTATGTATTGTTATTTAAAAAGCGTGGCCTACCATGCAGATAATCAATTACAATAGAGGCACTTAATTGTATAACCCAGCAAATGCAAGGAATTAGAACATGACAACCATTACTTTACCTCCTCTTCCTTATGACTACGATGCGCTTGAGCCGCACATTAGTAAAGAAACTTTAGAATTCCACCATGACAAACATCACAACACTTATGTGGTGAATCTGGTTAAAGCAATCGAAGGTACTGACCTCGAAGGTAAAGAGCTGGACGACATCATCAAAGCAACTGCGGGTGATGCATCTAAAGCAGGTATTTTTAACAATGCAGCCCAAGTATGGAATCATACATTCTACTGGAACTGTATGACTAAAAATGGTGGCGGTAAAGCTACTGGTCCTGTTGCTGAGAAAATTGATGCAGCTTTCGGTTCTTATGAAAAATTTGCTGAAGAATTCGCAACTGCGGCTACTACACAGTTTGGTTCAGGTTGGGCTTGGTTAGTGGCTGATGAAGTAAATGGCAACCTGTCAATCATGAAAACTTCAAATGCAGATACGCCATTGGCTCATGGTAAAGTAGCGATTCTGACCATTGATGTATGGGAGCATGCATATTATATCGACTACCGCAATGCACGTCCTAAGTACATCTCTACTTTCCTTGAAAGCCTGGTAAACTGGGAATATGTAAATGCAAAACTTGCAGGCCAGCCTGCTGGAGTTGAGAAATAATCTTTCTCTTGCCTTAAAAAGTCACCCTGCGGGGTGATTTTTTATTACATTATTTTATAAATGAATATTTATAGATCAATCAGTTTATTCTTATAAATTATTTAATTGACGCCTATATAATTGATCCGTAGAATGGCCCACAGATTCTCCCATAGCTCAGTCGGTAGAGCGACGGACTGTTAATCCGCAGGTCCCTGGTTCGAGCCCAGGTGGGAGAGCCAAGATTCTAAAAAGCCCGCTTATTTAAGTGGGCTTTTTTTATTACGCCAAGAATATATCCAAGTTATTCCTATTGATGGGTCTTATTGTTCGCCAAGATTCACTTACTGAATATTTTTAAAACAAACGCTTTAAATCTAATGATTTTTTAGCTGTTTCCACTTGACCATTTATCTCTTCCTCCATAGAATAGCCCACAGATTCTCCCATAGCTCAGTCGGTAGAGCGACGGACTGTTAATC
>NZ_JIBB01000020.1:0-60988 GCF_000620525.1 Acinetobacter sp. UNC436CL71CviS28 | reverse complement strand
AAAACGACTTAAATTAAAATTGAAGCAGTTAGGTGTAAGCTATACATGTATATCAAGTGACCATTGGGATAGCTTTGTTACGACCTTTAAAGAATGCAAACAGTTGATTGGTAAATTTTTCACTGTGGGTATAGAAGGCAATAATTGTCGATTACGGCATCGAATCAGGCGAGGCTTTAGGAGAAGCTGCAACTTCTCCAAAAAGCTTGAAAATCATTTCAAAGCCTTTGATTTAGTGTTCTTTTATATCAATAATGGATTCGTTTAATGCCAGCATACTTTTTGAAACACTACCCAAATTTACGGTCGGCCAGATAGAATTGCAGGTTATTGACCAACCCCTGACCATCCTTTAAAACCCGGGCACCAAGTTGCTGTTCTGCTGCGGCCAGGAAGGGGTCCCAGATTACCCAAGCATCGACAGAACCACGTTCAAATGCAGCACGAGCATCTGCCGGTGGCAGATAGATCACCTGAATATCTTCAAGCTTTAAACCATTCACCTCTAAAATATTGAGCAGTAAATAATGAACATTAGAACCTTTATTCAGTGCAATCCGTTTGCCTTTTAAATCAGCAACAGACTGTATGGGAGAATTCTTCTGGACTACCAATGCTTCCCCATGAGGCGCGCCCGGCTGATTTGCTACATAGACAATATTTGAATTGGCTGCCTGAGCAAAAATAGGGGGAGCTTCACCTGCTTCTCCAAAAGCGACACTTCCGACATTTAAACCTTCAAGGAGCTGTGGACCTGCAGGAAATTCAACCCAACGAATCTTTATACCTTGTGATTTGAGAGCATTTTCCAGACTACCTTGGGCCTTTAGAATCGGTAAAATACCATATTTTTGAAAACCGATATTCAAGACCTGAGTCTGAGGGTCAGATTTGGAACAGCCACCTAGAAACAGGGCAGTTGCCAGACTGCTCAATAAGATGGCAGAACGGGCCCAAGAAATTTGCTGGCTGTTCATAGAAAAAGTGCTCCTGGCAGTGAAATTTAACAATCACATACAGCCTAAGATGCCCGGTAATGCTAAAAAAATAAGCTTTTATCGTTTAGTCATGAAAAAAAAAGCTAAAATATAAAACTGCTTAACTTATGAGTATTTATGATTTAAAAATTAATATTATTTTTAATTAAATATCTGAATATTATTATTAATTTTTTATTGAGCTAAAGAAGAACCAGAAATAATAATTAAAAACCTTAAAAATCCTAATTTTTATTTCTGGTTCAAAGATATATTTATTAAAAATAAAGCTAAATATTAAGGCCGGTTCTATAACTGTTTTTTAAATACCAGTGAATTTCGCTGATAGTTATAAAGTGCCTGCCGGGTATTGGGTAAATCATCAACAGAGGCTGGCATGAAACCATGTTCTAGGAACCAGTGTGCTGTGCGGGTGGTCAGTACAAACAACTGCTTGATTCCATTCTCTTGTGCCTTTTTTTCAAGAAAATTTAAAATCTGACTGCCTCGATTCGATTTGCGGTATGCCGGATGTACCGCTACACAGGCAATTTCTGCCGAAGGTATTTCATTCTTCAAAGTTGGAATCGGGTAAAGTGCCGCACAGGCGAGAATGGTACCGTCACGCTCAATGACAGCAAACTGGTTGATTTCAGTTTCCAGCCGTTCACGTGAACGGTAAACCAGTATCCCTTCTTGTTCGAGGGGGCGTAACAGTTTGATCAGTCCACCTACATCCTGAATTCTGGCAATGCGGACTTCTTCATAATGTGCATCGGTGATCATGGTGCCAATCCCATCACGGGTAAATAGCTCTTCAATTAGCGCACCGTCATACGTATAAGAAATCAGATGAACACGATTGACGCCTTCTAGGGAAGCATCGCGTGCCGCACGTAAATATAAAGCCTGGGTTGGATCTGCCTGTTCATGCTGTTCTATATAAGGGTCCAGCTGCTGAGATGTTAATTCACGTAATAATTGCTGTTTGGAATTTAATAGACCTTGCTGTTGGCCCAGAAAAATCAGTTTATCGGCTTTTAGGGCAACGGCTGTCTTGGTTGCGACTTCTTCTGCCAGCAGATTGAAGACTTCGCCTGTAGTGGAGTACCCAGTCGGTCCGAGCAGTACAATACTGTTATGCTCAAGATGTTGATAAATACTGGTACTGTCTATGGAGCGGACCTCACCGGTTAACTGAAAATCGATACCATCATGAATACCATAAGGTTTAGCAGTGACAAAATTACCAGAGACTACATGGATAGCTGCGCCGTACATAGGTGAGTTCGCTAACCCGGTAGAAAGCAAGGCTTCAATTTGCAGACGGATTGAGCCTACAGCACTCATGACACAGCCAAGAGACTCACGTGTAGTAATCCGGCGGTTCTTATGAAATGGTGCACTCAGCTGAAACTGTTCCAGATTCTGGTTAATCTGCGGACGGGCACCGTGAACCAGAACCAGACGAATTCCCAAGGAATTGAGCAGGGCAATATCGTGAATAATATGCTGGAAATTATCATGGCAGACCGCCTCACCTCCAAACATGATGACAAAGGTCTTATTACGATGCGCATTAATATAGGGAGCAGAATGCCGGAACCAGCGTACATTGAGTTGTTCAGTAGTATTCGCGGTTTCCAGAGAATTCATAATATGCCTGATCCAGTTGCTTATTCAGTCTGCTGATTCTAATCAAAAAACAGCAGGCAGGTATATAAAAAGCAAAAAAACACCCGGGTCAGTGCCCGGGTGAATATGTATCGATATAGGACTGAATTAGCCCAGAATCCGTATGATACGGTTGTTACGTTCATTGACCAGCACATAGTCACCATTAATTTTATACCACTGCTGATAACGGGCAGGCTTATTCAGGTGACGGCTATCACGGTAGTCAACCTTGTAACGGTTGTTATCATACTGACGAGGCAGCACCTGACCACTGCGCCATTCACGACTTGGATTTACTCGTGAAGATGAGCGGCGATCATCCCAGCGGCGGTCATCATAACGACGGTCATCATGGCTCCAGTGTGGGGTATTAGGGCGATCATAATGCTGTGGTGCGGCCATAGCACTGGTAGTAATCAGCGCGCTCAAAGATAAAGCGATACCTGTAAGTAATGTTTTCATGTTTTTATCCTGCGTTGCAAGCTCATCAATTTATAACGCTACTTTAGGCAACAATTAGATATAAAGCATGAAAGCCGTTTTATTGAATTGTGAAATTAATGAAGGAATTGAGAAGGAAATTACGGATTAACTCGACAGAAAAAGCCAGTTAGCCCTATATAAAAAGGCCTAAATTGTATTTAGGCCTTTTTATTCTGGATGAACGGAATAATGAAGAATATGTATCAGTCCATAATCCTGATAATACTGTGTTTATCTGAATCGACTAACAGATAATCATTATTGACCTTATACCATTGCTGATTACGCGAAGGTTTCGGTAGGTCATGATTTTCATATTCAACCTTATAGCCGTTGCCTCGGTAATGTTGCGGCATAATATAACCGGTTTGCCATTTGTGCTGTTTCAGACGACTGACTCCACGTTCTTCACGCATACGACGCTGTTCACGGACAGAATCTTCGTCCTGCTGGAACATCTTGCCATGTGGCCCGCCACGTCGGTCCGAATGGTCCTGATTTTTATGAGGAGGTGCTGCAAAAGCTACACTTGCCATGAAGGTAGAGAAAGATAATGCCAGCACAGCCATAATCTTTTTCATGTTTAATCCTCAAATTCATACTTAAAATTTCTTTACCCATCTACTGTACGAAAAAAAAACAGAGAAACTGTGAAGATAATTCAACTAATTATTTAAAATTGCAGAGACAATGCGTACTTAATATAAAACAAATTAAGTATTCTCCATACTATTATTTTATATGTATCGGTAAATTTCTGCTTTAAATATTTAAGCTTATTTCTGCTTTTACTCATTCTTGGCATAGAGCAAGATATGATCTCGTCTATGCCTGTAACCTCTTTTGCAATAGCAGTAGTTTAACTTGGTATAGCCTGTTTTTATTTAAGCCCAACAGTGATTCAAAAATAAAATCCGAGACTAATCCTGAGCATCGATACTCTGCCCATTCATATGACGGCTGTCTTCACCCATCAGGTATAAATAAGCCGGCATAATTGTTTCTGGTGTCGCTAGCACTTTTGGATCTTCATCTGGAAAAGCCTTAGCCCGCATGGCTGTTCGGGTGGCGCCCGGATTAATGCAGTTAAAGCGTATATTCGGATGCTGGTTTTCTACAGCAAACAGTTTGCTTACCGCTTCAATAGCAATTTTAGAAACAGAATATGCACCCCAACGCTCACGAACTTCCCGGCCTACACCTGAACTGGCAAAAACTACCGAAGCGTGTTCAGATTTTTGCAGTAGAGGCAATAGGGCCTGCGTTAGTACAAAGGGTGCTCGCAGATTTACCGCCATCACGTCATCCCAGACTTCAGCTGGATAATGGGCCAGTTCGATACGCTCACCCAAGATACCGGCATTATGCAAAATTCCATCTAGACGTCCGAACTGTTTATCCAGAATATTGACCAGATGTTCATAATCCTGTGCAGAAGCACTGGACAGTTGTAAAGGCAAAATGGCAGGTTGAGGTGCCCCCAATGCTTCAATTTCATCATAGATGACTTCAAGCTTGTTCAGGGTACGTCCATGCAAAACAACTGTAGCACCATGCAGGGCATAACTTAAGGCAGCAGCGCGGCCAATACCGTCACCTGCACCCGTGATCAGAATAACCTGATTTTTCAGTAAGTCTGGACGAGGTTGATATTGTGAGTATTTCATAGGCAAACCTCCTCATTATTATGATATGTCTAAAGTACTACGGGTTTTTCTGATTCCAGTTTCAGCAGTTGGCATACCTTCTGCCGCAGTTCGGAAATATCATTCACTATACAATCTGCCTGCCAGGCCGTTAAGTCATCTTTGTGGCTTAACGGTAAATAGCCGTAAGCAGCCAAGATGGTATACATTCCTGCATTACGACCGGCTTCAATATCACGCGGATGATCCCCGACATAAATGATTTGCTCTGCCGGAAGATTGATTTGTCTGGCAGCTAAATACATCGGTTCCGGATCAGGTTTGGTTCTGGTGACATCCTCAGGGCAGACCAGTACTGCACAGCGTTCTGTTAAGTTGAGGGCAGCAAGTAAAGCCTCGCTTAAGCCACGGGGCTTATTAGTCACAATTCCCCAAGGAATACCTCGAGCTTCCAGTTCATCAAGTAAAGGGTACATGCCTTCGAACAGGTCTGTCTCAACTGCAATATCTGCTCCATATAGGTCCAGAAAACGCTGACGGTGTGCCAGAAATACCGGATCATCGACCTCAAGATGCGGATAGACCAGTTTGACCATGGCTCGCGCACCTTCAGACACCTGGGTGCGGATCAGGTCTGCTGCTACAACCTCACAGTTTTCGGCACGGCACATATCCTGAATAATACGGATAAAGTCAGCTGCGGTATCAATCAAGGTACCATCAAGGTCAAACAGGACAGCTTTCATTCTGTGACTTCCTTAACAGTATGTACCATATAGTTGACATCTACATTCGGTGCCAGCCAGTAATGTTTGGTCAGCGGGTTGTAATGTAAACCGGTCATCTGTTTAAGCTCTAGCCCGGCAGCCCGGATGTCATGGGCCAGCTCGGATGGGCGTATAAACTTGTGATAATCATGAGTACCTTTAGGCAGCATCCGGAGTAGGTATTCGGCACCAATAATAGCGAACAGATAAGATTTCGGATTACGGTTAATGGTAGAAAAAAACACATGGCCGCCCGGTTTTACCAGAGTCTGACAGGCTTTAATAATAGAAGCCGGATCTGGTACATGTTCCAGCATTTCCATACAGGTCACAATATCATACTGGCCCGCTTGTTCTTCAGCCAGCTGTTCTACCGGAATTTGGCGGTACTCAATATTCTGCACATTTTCCTGCTGGGCATGCAGGCGGCCAACTGCTAAAGGCGCTTCACCCATATCTACACCCAGCACTTCAGCCGCACCGCGACGCGCCATACTTTCGGTCAAAATGCCACCACCACAACCTACGTCCAGTACCTTTTTACTAGCCAGGCCACCACTGAGCTCATCTACCCAGTTCAAACGCAAGGGATTGATCTGATGTAAGGGACGGAACTCAGAATGCTGATCCCACCATTTGGCTGCAAGTGCTTCGAATTTAGCAATTTCTTGTGGATCAACATTCAGTTGCGACATGACAGTCACCTCATTATCCAGTTAATGATCAGGAATAAAATATTCAGACTTAGTGTAGCGTTAATTCCAGAAAAAGCGATAAAAGCTGTAAAAAAGTTCACAGAAGGAAAACGATTCTGGCATATTTAATTTATAGTGAGCTCATAAACTCGGCATAACAATTCAGAGGAATCTCAGCGTCAATGAAAAAGTTTATTTTAGGTAGTTTGTGTACTGCTGTAATGGCATTTTCAGGTAGTGCCATGGCAGCCAATTTCGTAGCAGGCAAGGATTATACCGTAGTGGCCAATCCTGTTAAGGTTGAAGTACCGGGCAAGATCGAAGTCCGTGAGTTTTTCTGGTATGGCTGTCCGCACTGTTTTAAGCTTGAACCGCATATGCAGGCCTGGCTTAAAAAGATACCTAAAGACGTACGCTTTGTACGTACTCCGGCTGCCATGAATAAAGTCTGGGAACAGGGTGCACGTGGCTATTATGTGTCTGAGGCACTCGGTGTACGCCAAAAAACCCATCTGCCATTATTCCATGCAATTCATGTCAACAACCAGCAGATTTTTGACCAGGCTGCTCAGGCAAAATTCTTTACCAAGTACGGTATACCAGAGAGTAAATTCAACAGCATGTTCAACTCTTTCTCGATTACCGGAAAAGTGGCGCAATCTAACCGTCTGGCGCAGCAATACCAGTTAACTGGTGTACCCGCTGTAGTTGTAAATGGTAAATATATTATTCAGGGTGAAGACGCTAAAGTTACCCAGGTGCTTGATTTCTTGATTAATAAAGAGCGTAAAGCCAAATAGTCTATAGTTATTTAATTATTTAAGCCGTTTTCTGTCAGGGCAGGAAACGGCTTTTTTATAGATAGTATTTAAACTGAACTTAAAGTAATTCGCTGTCCAGCTCGAAAGCATCCAGATTAATCGGTTGGCTTGGTAAAGAAAGTGCCTGATTGATATAAAGCTGAATCAGTTTTTTACGTGAACCGATAGAACGCTGATAGTAGCTAGAATTAAGTAACAGGGCTGCACCATAAGTCAGGGACCAGATATAAGACAGATAGTCACGGATCGACATATCATAATTTAATGATTTTAAATATTGTTCGGTGACTTCACGAATGGCCAGAATCCGTTCCTGCCGTACCTGATACAACTCTTCAAAGAGTGTATTCAGACCCGATGCTGTCATAGTCAGATGCTCTTCAAGCTGGTGCAGTAAAATAGTACGGCCAGGTGCAAGCAGGTGATGCAGCATATAGGCAGGTGCATATTCCCTAAAGTTACGATAAGGTGCACGGGAAATTTCCAGCAGTTGTCTTTCGTTCTGGATTACCAGTTCCAGTAATAGCTCATTTTTACTTTTAAAGTGCTTGTACAATGTACCTTTGGCAATATCCAGCTCTGCAACCAGTTCATCCAGTGTAATTTCCTGATTATTTTCCAGTAGTAGCTTCTCTGCTGCCTGAAGAATGCGTTCTTTACGTAATAAAAATTGTTTATGGCGCTCTGGATTCATGCCTATTTTCCGTTCCTTGCCGATGGCTATACTGTAGCAGTACTTACCTTACTGTAAAATTAAACTATTTGTTGAGATAACAGAAAGCCAAAAGCCGGGTGATAGCAATTTTTGTGTTAAAAATTGGTGCTTGGCACTATGTCCAGTTAGATACGCCACGGAACATAAATCGTAATTCGGTCGCAGCCTGCTGCATAAACTGTTCCTGCTGTTCCTTCAAGGCCAGTCCACTATTCTGGCGTGACAGACTGATCCAGGTCATGGCCCAGGTAAAAGAGAGATTGGTAAGAATAGTAGAAAGTACCTTAAGGTCATTTTCATCCTGAATATGTTTGAGGCTTTCAATCCGGCGCAGGTCATTGACCAGATCATCAATTAGAAATTCAATTTCACGGCCAATCGCCTGGCGAACGACCTTGGAACCGCCCCAACGTTCAGAAATCATAAAAATCCAGGGTTCAGGATTCTGGTCAACTGCCTGAAAAAAGAGTTGTAAGGTATTCTGTGATTTACTGCCGAGCTGTGACAGATAAGCCAGACCCAGCTGATGTAACACTGTTTTTAAATGCAGCGCGACCTGATCAAGCAGTTCCTGACCTAAATGGTCCATATCCTGAAAATGCCGATAGAAGGCAGTTGGCACTAAACCAACCTCACGTGCAACTTCACGCAGGCTGATACTGCTAAATGAACGACCAGAAGTACTCAGGCGCAATGCCGCATCCAGTAAGGCCTGACGACTCTGCTGCTTTCGTTCATCACGTATCGACATCATGCTAACCCAAAATTACTTTGTGCAAGAGTCTAGCAAAAAATAGCTACTTTTAAACGACGAATATCAGTGTACAGGTGTTGACTGAATAATGGAAAAGCGTATAGTGAACAATTGTACACTTAAAGAACGTTTGTTCACTCACTAAATAGCTAGCATAAAGAGGAACACCGATGACCGCACAAATGCAATACAAGCCACAATGGATACGTGAAGATTTTGTAGACTTTCTTCTGGAAAAGGTTGACCCGATGTTGGCCTTAAAACGGATCAAGGCACAAGTCATTAGTGTCTATCCTCTGGCCGCCGACATGTACCGGATCAAACTGAGACCCAGCCACCGGTTTAATACACAACAGTATCGTGCCGGGCAGTCGGTTCTGGTCACAGTTGTAGTAGAAGGTGTACGTTTACAGCGGAGTTATTCGATTATTGCTATAGATGCCGGTACGCTGATATTAGGAGTTAAGGTGCAGGGACGGGTTTCCCGGGCCATGTCACAGCTGAAAAAAGGCGAGGTAATTGAAATATCGCAGCCACAGGGGGAGTTCTGTCTGCATGCTGGTCAGGAGCCTGCTTTACTGATTGCTTCCGGAAGCGGAATTACAGCTATTTATGCTCTGTTACAGCAAGCCATGACACAAAAGGTGAGACAGATCGATCTGCTGTATTTTAGCCGTGATACTGTCCTGCATAATGAAATCCAGCAATTAGCAGAGGCCTATCCGCAGCTCAACTATCATTTTATCAATACTACCCAGCAGAAACAGCATCTGGACCTGGCTTTACTCAAGGCTATTGTGCCACATTTTGCCCATACTCACAGCTATGCCTGTGGTACGCCAGGCATGATGCAGGCGGTACAGTATATTTATCATGGGGCACAGGCAGAGGGCTGGTTACATCAGGAGTATTTCCAGCCAGTCATGGATGAGACCCTAGAAGCCCAGCCAGTCAGGTTCATACGTTCACAGCAGGTATTTGAGGCCAAAGGTAATCTGCTGGACAGTGCAGAACAGGCCGGTTTAAGACCTGCGCACGGTTGCCGTATGGGAATCTGTAATACCTGCACCTGTACCAAGGTCAGTGGCTCAACCAGAAATCTGCTGACCGGTGAAATTGACCATGGTAACAACGTTCAGATCAAGCTTTGTATCAGTCAGGCAGTCAGTCCGCTTGAGATTAATCTCTAGAGTCAAAAAATTAAAAATATTGGAGAGCACCCATGAACATGTCCATACAGTATCCACTAAATTCTAAATCCCGCCATTTAACACCTGAAGAAATCCAGCAGTTTGGTGAAAAAGTAGACGCAATCCGCCGTGAAGTTATGGATAGTCTTGGCGAAAAGGATGCAGCGTATATCTATAAAATCCGCAACTTCGTCCGTTATAGTGAAATTGCTTCACGTGGCATGCTGATGTTTGCCGGCTGGATCCCACCAGTCTGGCTGGCTGGAACCACCTTGCTGGGTATTTCTAAAATTGTTGAAAATATGGAACTGGGTCATAACGTGATGCATGGCCAGTTTGACTGGCTGAATGACCCGAGCCTGAATGGGGCAAATTATGACTGGGACACTATCTCGACGGGAGATGACTGGAAATATACCCATAATTATGTGCACCATACCTATACCAATATTGTCGGTAAGGATCATGATGTCGGTTATGGATTGCTTCGGGTCAGTGAATCACAGAAATGGGAGCCGCGCTTTCTATTTAATATTCCACTGGCAATCCAGCTTATGGTGTTTTTTGAGTGGTATGTGGGTGTACAGAACCTGCATCTGGAAGATGTACTGGTCTATAAAACCAAAACATGGAAACAGGTCTGGCAAGATGCAGCAAAACTGCGCCTGAAAGTCCGCCGTCAAGTACTTAAAGACTATATCTTCTTTCCATTAATCGCCGGACCGAACGCCTTACCAGTTTTTGCCGGAAATGCGGTGGCCAATATAATTCGGAGCCTGTGGGCCTCCGCGGTAATTTTTAACGGCCATTTTACTGAAGATGCCGAAACCTTCGAGCCAGACAATACTGAAAGTGAAAGCCGAACAGAGTGGTATTTACGCCAGATTCGTGGTTCAAGTAATTTCAGTGGCACGGAAGGGCTGCATATTCTGAGCGGTAACCTGAGTCACCAGATTGAACACCACCTGTTTCCGGATATGCCGGCTAACCGCTATGCCGAAGTGGCGCCGAAAATTAAGGCTCTGTGTGCAGAATATGGCATTCACTATAATGAAGCGAGTTTTATGCAGCAGTTTGCGAGCGTATGGGTCCGGCTGGCGAAATGCTCTTTACCGGAAGGTAGTCTGCAAAAGGTCAAGGCAGGCCGCTGGAAGGAAGCATTTACCTTACTGAAGAACCGCTTTTCGAATGAGCACAATTTGTAGCTGCACGGGAAAGAGATGCATCTGCTATAATAGCGCGCAATCAATTTTGAGCCAGCTATAGGATGGATTATGCGTATTGACCAGCGTGCCCTAAACCAATTACGTGATGTCAAAATCACCCGCAACTACACACGTTATGCCGAAGGCTCAGTATTGGTTGAGTTTGGTCATACCAAAGTATTGTGTACAGCCAGTATCGATAATTCTGTACCTCGCTTTTTAAAAGGTCAGGGTCAGGGCTGGGTAACTGCTGAATACGGCATGTTACCGCGCTCTACCCATACTCGCAGTGACCGTGAAGCGGCACGCGGCAAGCAGAGTGGCCGTACCCAGGAAATCCAGCGCCTGATTGGCCGTAGCCTGCGTGCAATGGTCGATCTGAAAAAACTGGGTGAAAATACTATTACTATCGACTGTGACGTGATCCAGGCTGATGGCGGTACGCGTACAGCAGCCATTACTGGAGCAGCTGTTGCACTGGTAGATGCCATGAATGTGTTGCTCGAGCGCAAAAAAATCAAACATGATCCCTTAAAAGGGCTAGTTGCGGCTATTTCTGTCGGCATGTATCAGGATGAGGTGTTACTGGACCTGTGTTATGAAGAAGATTCAAACTGCCAGACTGACCTGAATGTGGTAATGACTCAGGCAGGTGAATTTATTGAGATTCAGGGGACTGCAGAAGATAAGCCATTTACCCGTGCCCAATGCAATGCCATGCTGGAGCTGGCAGAACAGGGAATTAGCGAGCTGATCAAGAAACAGCAGGAAGCGCTGGGCTGGTAAGCTGCATGTTCTATTCAAAACGCATCTTCGGATGCGTTTTTTATTTCATGGAAACGACATCAAAATATAACGTAAACGTCATTGGTTTTCAGTATTTCTAGTCCTTACTTCTTTATTGGGTAATGGACAATGCATAAATTATTTTTAGTTTTAATCATAACCGGCAGCCTGCTGCTCAGTGCCTGTAATGAAGATGAGGCCGACTCCGGCACATTAGTGCCTTCACCCTCTGGATGCAAAATGCACTGTGCCCCTTAATCTCTGGACAAACAGCAGGACTTAAAATGGACCGTCGTGAATTCTTATTAACCACTAGTAAAACCTTGTTTGGCACCGCCGCTCTGGCCAGTTTTCCGCTCAGTATTCAAAAAGCACTGGCAATCGATGCCAAAGTAGAGACAGGTACGCTGCAGGACGTCAAACATGTAGTTATCCTGACGCAGGAAAACCGCTCCTTTGACAATTATTTTAGTACTTTAAAAGGAGTCCGTGGTTTCGGGGACCGTTTTACCATTCCCTTGAAAGAGGGCCGTTCAGTCTGGGAGCAGTATGATGCCCAGCAGAACAAAGTTCTGCCTTATCATCTGGACAGTACGAAAGGTAATGCCCAGCGGGTCAGTGGTACACCACATTCCTGGTCAGATGGACAAGCAGCCTGGTACCATGGCCGTATGGGAGACTGGATCAAGTACAAGCAGCCACAATCCATGGGATATTATAAAAAACAGGAACTGGAATATCAGTTTGCCTTGGCAGATGCTTTTACCATCTGTGATGCCTATCACTGTGCCATGCATGCAGGAACCAATCCGAACCGCAAATTTATCTGGACTGGTACCAATGGCCCAACTGGAGCAGGCGTAGCCAGCGTATTAAATGAATTTGATGGACTGGGGCCTTCAAGTGAAGGCTATGAATGGAGTACATATCCTGAACGTCTACAGCAGGCGGGAGTCAGCTGGAAGGTCTACCAGAACATGCCAGATAACTTTACAGATAATCCGTTAGCCGGTTTTAAACAGTATCGCCGTGCCAATGAGCAGTCTGGTCAGCCCGTTAGTCACAGTGACTTGAAAAGTCCAGCATACGATGCCAGAATTGATGCCAATCAGCCGCTTTATAAAGGTATTGCCAATACCATGCCAGATGGCGGGTTTCTCGGCAGTTTTAAAGAAGATATCCAGCAGGGTCAGTTACCACAGGTGAGCTGGATAGTAGCGCCCGCAACTTATAGTGAACATCCCGGGCCTTCCAGCCCGGTACAAGGTGCATGGTATATCCAAGAAGTTTTAAATGCTCTCACAGAAAATCCGCACATCTGGAGCCAGACCGTATTATTGGTCAATTTTGATGAAAATGATGGCTTCTTTGACCATATACCATCGCCAAGTGCACCCTCAAAAGATCAGACTGGCCAGTTACACGGCAAAACAACCTTAACCGAGCAGCAGCTTTCTTATGAATATTTCAATCACCCTGCGGTGGCAGGTTCCAAATCACAACCCAAGCCGGATGGCCGGGTATATGGTCCAGGCGTACGTGTGCCATTGTATATCCTTTCACCTTGGAGCCGTGGTGGCTGGGTAAACTCACAGGTTTTTGACCATACCTCTATTTTACGTTTTATGGAACAGCGCTTTGGAATACAGGAACCCAATATCAGCCCTTACCGCCGCGCAGTCTGTGGTGACTTGACCTCCGCCTTTAATTTTAAAACTCCTAATCTGGACATTCTACCTGAGCTGCCTGGGCAGAAATCCAGACAGGAAGCAGATGCAATCCGTCTAACGCAGGCTTTATTGCCACAGCTGGCTGTACCGAAAAACCAGAACATGCCACTACAGCAGACTGGTATACGCCTGTCACGTGCCTTACCCTATATTTTGCACTGTAGCGCCAAGGTCGAACTGGCCCGACAGCAGGTTCAGCTAATTTTTTCCAATACCGGCGAGCAGGCAGCAGTTTTTCATGTTTATAACAAGCTTGATCTGGAAGCTATTCCGCGACGTTATATGGTAGAAGCAGGGAAACAGCTAGACGATATCTGGTCTGTACATGACGGCAGATATGACTTGTGGGTACTGGGACCAAATGGTTTTCACCGGAGTTTTCAGGGGAATCTTCACAGCAAACTTTATAGTGAAAGTCTGCCTGAAATTCGAATATGTGTAGAAGAGTGTGAACCAAAAATATATCTAAAACTCAGAAGTGACGGTCAGAAAACAGCAAAGCTGGTGATTCAGGCCAATGCCTATTTAAACAAGTCCTGGCACATAGAAACCCGCACGGCGGAAACCGAGCTGTTACTGGATATGAGTGAATGGTACGGCTGGTATGATTTTACAGTCAGTCTAGAAAATGAGCCCGAATTCAAACGCCGCTTTGCCGGACGGATTGAAACAGGAAAAGATTCTTACTCTGATCCATTTATGGGTTATTCGGTTTAATCTTAACTGGCTGGCTATAATGTTTATTTAAACCGGTTATAGCCAGTACTTTTCCTGCCTTGAGCACACTCTTCCTTTTTGGCTCTAACCAGAGGAGTTCAAAAGAACAGATGATATAAAAGAGAATCTAAAGAGTCTAAAATAAAAAGTATAATCTATTGAAATTTATAATTTTAACCCCACATATGATATAAATTAGCCTTCTTGAATCAAGGCGATGCAGCAATTTATTCAACCCTACAAAATATAACCAATAAAATACATAGAAAGGCTTAAACCTGCGTCGCAGTCTATCTGAATAAGTTAATGTATTTTATACCTTTTCATTATGACCTAACCTATAAGGAACTATACTTTTGCTGAAACTGTTTATTATTTTAATTTCTTTTATTACATTCGCATTAATGGCCTGTGATCCACGCTCCCAAGAAAAAAATACGGCTGAATCAGCCTGGCAGACAGCCGAAACTACCGACCAGAGTGAGGAAACTGTTAATTAATTTCTGTATTAGCCATTAAAACGCATTGATAAATCAACAGCTTTTATATCTTTGGTCAGGGCACCCATCGAAATATAATCTACGCCTGTCGAGGCAACTTCTCGCAGATTTTCCAGGGTGATATTACCTGAAGCTTCCAGTTTGCAGCGTCCCGCTACATGTTGAACCGCATCCTGCATTTGCTGAGTGCTAAAATTATCCAGCATGACAATATCTGCACCAGCGTTTAAGGCCTGATTAAGTTCATCCCAGGTTTCAACTTCAACTTCAACCGGTTTACCAGGTGCAATGTCATGGGCTTTAGCAATAGCTTGGGCAATACCGCCAGCTGCCATAATATGATTTTCCTTAATCAGGAAAGCATCAAACAGACCCAAACGGTGATTTTGTCCACCACCCACTGCAACTGCATATTTCTGGGCAATACGTAGCCCAGGCAGAGTCTTGCGGGTATCAAGAAGCTTGGTATTCAGCCCGTTAAGTCGCTGAACATAGTCGGCTACTTTGGTTGCGACAGCTGATAAAGTCTGAATAAAGTTTAGGGCAGGGCGTTCCACAGTGAGCAGACTGCGTGCAGAGCCAGCCAGTTTTAGAAAAGCCTCATTCGCCTGTACCCGGTCACCATCATTTTTTAGCCAGATTACCTCTACCTGAGGATCATAAGTCTGAATCAGGCTATTCACCCAAGGCTGTCCTGCCAGTATCATATCTTCCCGACTGATAATGGTTGCAGTTGCCTGTTCATCTTCAGGCGTCAATAAAGCCGTGATGTCACCCGTACCGATATCTTCTTGCAGGGCCTGCTGGACATTGATCTGAATCGACTGTTCAAGCAAAGAGGCAGGAATGCTCATATAATTTCCGTATCGTGATGTACCCATAAAAATTGTGCGATATATTAGCATTGTCCCACTGGAAAGAGACAGTTTTTCATCCTGTTTTTCAGCGTCCAGATCACTGGTTCAGGCACACCTACAGATTTTCTAAACGGATAAATTTATGCATACAGCTCCCACATTTCAGGTAATTGACGGAAAATTAATAGGGGCCAGACAGATCAGCTCTCCCAATTTTAACCAGCGTCCTGAGCCATGTGAAATCCAGCTGATTGTCGTGCATAACATTAGCCTGCCACCGTCACAATTTGGAGGGGGCTATATTGAACAGTTTTTTCAGAACCAGCTTGACTGGAATGCGCATCCTTATTTCCAGACCATTCGCGGTATACAGGTTTCAACCCATCTTTTGATCCTGCGTAGCGGTGAAGTCCTGCAGTTCGTCAATTTCAATGATCGTGCTTGGCACGCGGGTCGCTCCAGCTATCTGGGCAGGGTAGAGTGTAATGATTATTCTATCGGGGTTGAACTTGAGGGCAGTGATGATACTGAGTTTTGCGAGATTCAATATCAGGTGCTGGCTGAAGTGACGATTGTCTTGCAACAGGCTTACCCTAAAATTGGCCAGCATATTGCCGGCCACAGCGATATTGCGCCGGAACGAAAAACCGATCCAGGGCCCCATTTTGACTGGGCACATTTCAGGGAATTATTAAAGCAGAAAAAGCAGTCATCTTATTGATGATTTTACAACGCAATTTTACTGCACTTTCATTACAATAACGTCTTTCTTTTTGGCTTGGGTGGATACATGGCGCTGTGGCGATCGACCTTTATTGTAAGTGCAATGACCATGCTGTCACGGGTACTGGGACTGGTACGTGATGTGGTCCTGCTTAATGTATTTGGTGCTGGCAAGGATTTCGATACCTTTGTGGTGGCCTTTCGTATCCCTAACTTTTTCAGGCGTCTGTTTGCTGAAGGTGCATTCTCGCAGGCCTTTATTCCGGTTTTAACTGAATACAAAACCAGTCGTACTCATGCTGAAGTCCAGATCCTGATTAGCCGGGTTTTTGGCTGCCTGCTGACGGTCATGACGCTATTAACCTTTATCGCGATGGTAGCAGCACCGGCTATTCTGTATATCTATGCACCAGGGTTTCATGATGATCCGGCCAAGTTTGATTTGGCAGTCGACATGTTCCGCCTGACTATTCCTTACCTGATGTTTATGTCATTGACGGCTTTTGCCAGTAGTATTTTGAACAGCTATGGTTCTTTTAGTACACCAGCTTTTTCACCCGTACTTCTTAATGTGGCGATGATTGCTGGGGCTTGGTGGCTGACACCGTATATGGCTGAGCCAATCATGGCATTGGGCTGGGCTGTGGTTGTCGCTGGTATTTTACAACTGGCGATTCAGATACCGGAACTGTGGCGTAAAAAACTGCTGATTCCACCTAAAGTGGATTTCAAGCATGAAGGGGTAGAACGTATTCTTAAACTGATGCTGCCAGCACTGTTCGGGGTGTCAGTTACCCAGATTAACCTGTTACTGAACACCATCTGGGCCTCCTTTATGCAGGATGGTTCGGTCTCATGGCTGTATAGTGCCGAACGGATGACTGAGTTGCCGTTGGGTCTAATTGGTGTTGCGATTGGTACGGTGATCCTGCCTTCACTTTCAGCCCGTCATGCTGAGCAGGATCAGATCAAATTCCGTGGCATGCTGGACTGGGCAGTCCGCGTAATCATGCTGGTTGGTATTCCAGCCAGTATTGCACTGTTTATGCTCTCTACACCGATCATTCAGGCGTTATTTGAGCGTGGTGAGTTTACTTGGGAAGATACCCGAATGACAGCACTGGCACTGCAATGTATGAGTGCGGGAGTAATTGCCTTTATGCTGATTAAAGTCTTTGCACCTGGCTTCTATGCCCAGCAGGATACCAAGACTCCAGTCCGTGTTGGCCTGATTGCAGTTGCAACCAATGCTATATTGAATATAGTCTTTATTGGATTTTTTAAACTGATCAACTGGCATGCAGAGCATATGGCGCTGGCATTGGCCTCTTCAGGTTCTGCACTCGCCAATGCCGGTCTGCTTTACTATTACCTGCATAAACGTAATATTTTCCGCTTCGGTAGCCACTGGAAAAAACTATTTATACAATTTGTGGTCGCCAATACTATAATGGCAACTGCCTTATGGTTTGGCTTACAGTGGTATAACGGCGAGCTTTCACAGTGGTTACGTGTGGCTGAAGTGGCAGGACTGTGTATAGTCGGAGTTCTAGCTTATGCTGTTGGTTTGCTGATCAGCGGTTTTCATCCTCGCCAGCTCAAGCATTAAGCCAGTTTTACTACGATATAAATAAAAAACCGCCTCTATATAGGCGGTTTTTTTATCAGGATAGCCGTAAAACCTCACCCTTCAGGGCGGTAATATAAGGCTGCAATCCGCTAGTCCCCCTTGTAGGGGTTAGCTAGGATTACTAATGAGGTGTTTGCTGGCTCTTAATATATTGTTTAATGATTGAAATTGGAGCACCACCACAGCTGGCTGCAAAATAACTGGGCGACCATAAGGCATTACCCCATAGTTTGTTTTTAATTTCGGGGTGTTTAGTGCGTAAAATACGACTTGATGCGCCCTTTAAACTATTGACCAAGCTAGAAATAGCAACTTTAGGTGGATAATTTACAAGTAAATAGGCATGGTCATCTTCACCGTCAAATTCTACTAATTCTGCTTCAAAATCAAGGCAAACACGCTCAAACACATCACGCATTGTTTCAAGCATAGCTTTGGTAAAAACATCGCTACGATATTTAGCCACAAAGACTAAATGAACGTGCATATTAAAAACACAATGGCGACCTGTCCTAATCTCTTGACTATTACTCATAGACCAAATATATTTTAGTGATGAAGACACTTAAACTACGCATAAAAGACAAATATTGCAAGGAGTTAGACCAACTAGCATTAGAGGTAAACTTTGTCTGGAATTACGTCAATGATTTGTGTTTCAAGTATCTGCAAAGAAAACAGCAATTCTTTTCAGCTTATGACGTTGCTAAATATACTAAAGGCGCATCTAAAGAATGTAATCTGCATAGCCAAACTATTCAGGCTGTCACAGAAGAATTAGTCATAAGACGCAAGCAATTCAAGAAAGCAAAACTAAAATGGCGTGTTAGTAATAAGAAATCGGCTAGGCGTTCGTTAGGTTGGATACCCTTCAAGAAAGTAGCAATCAAATATGCTGATGGCTATATTCAATATGGCAAGCACCAATTCAAACTATGGGACAGTTATGGACTAAGTAAATATAATATCAAAACAGGCTCGTTTGTAGAAGACAGTCGTAGACGCTGGTATGTATGTCTAGTGGTTGAAAATGTTCAACAAGTAAAGACCAATGCAAAAACATCAATAGGCATAGATTTAGGCTTAAAAGATTTAGCGACCTGTTCAAATGGGATGAAACTCAAAGCCCCTCAAATTTATCGCCAATACGAACAAAGACTTGGTATTGCACAACGTGCAAAAAATAAGAAACGTGTCAAAGCGATACATGCCAAAATTAAAAATATACGACAAAATATGTTGCATCAATTCAGCCATAAACTGGTGAATGAACATGCAGCAATCTTCGTTGGCAATGTCAATGCCAAAGCATTGGCACAGACCAAACTAGCCAAGTCTGTGCTAGATGCAGGTTGGACAACACTTCGATCCATGCTCAAGTATAAATGCGAGAACGCAGGAGTATGGTATGAAGAAGTCAACGAGGCATATACCACCCAGACTTGTTCGTGCTGTGGTTCACGCTCCAGTAGTCCGAAAGGTAGAGCAGGGCTTGGAATAAGAGAATGGCAGTGTGTGGAATGCGGTACATTCCACGATAGAGATATAAACTCAGCACTCAACATTCTTGCGCTCGGACATGAGCGTCTCGTAGGAGGAATCCCTGTCCTAAAGGTCGGGGAGGATGTCAAAGAACAGAAATTAAGGTAAAATCTGCAAAAGCTCTACATCAAAAATTAAGGTACTATTCGGTGGAATAGCGTCACCGGAACCAATTTCGCCATAAGCCAGCTTGGCTGGAATAAAGAAACGGCTTTTACCGCCTTCTTTCATGGTCTGTAAACCCTCAGACCAACCTTCAATGACCTGGTTCAGCTGAAAATCTACCGGTTGGCTACGTGCAATTGAACTGTCAAACACGGTACCATCTAGTAAACGGCCTTCATAATGTACTTTGACCTGTGAGGTTGGCTTGGGAGTTTTTCCCTGCCCCGCTCGAATAATTTGATATTGCAGGCCAGATTTGGTGCTAATAATACCAGGCTTTTTCATATTTTCTGCTAAGAATACTGCACCGGCCTGCCCATTTTTGGCAGCCATCTTCTGAAATTCAATCAGCTGTTCAGCTTCCGCCTGCTTTTTATATTGAGTTAAGGCTCGGGCCATTTCCTCTTCAGTCAAACGGGCAGACTTGCCTTCAGAACCTTCCTTTAGACCCTGAATAAAAGCTTCCAGATTAAGGTCTTTCAAGGTATCTGCATTGGTACGACCCATGACATAGCCATAGCTATAACCCAGCTGGTCTTTTTGTGGACTTTTATTGGTCACAGGTAACGCCCAGACAGAGAAGCTGGCCGAGATTAAAATAGAAGCGAGCAGTGTTTTTTTCATAAAAAATCCTGAAGGGTGGAGGGCAATCAGACCCTCCTGTGCATTATTATTGTACTTTAAGCAGCTCTACATCAAAAATTAGAGTACTGTTTGGTGGAATCGTACCAGGTACGCCTTGTTCACCATAACCAAGTTTAGCAGGTATATACAAGGTAGCCTTGCCGCCTTCTTTCAGTAATTGTAAGCCTTCTGTCCATCCCGGAATGACCTGGTTTAAAGGGAACTCGACTGGCTCGCCACGGTCATAAGAGCTGTCAAATACTTTTCCATCTGTCAGCTGGCCTTTATAGTGAACTGTCACACGGGAAGTAGCAGTAGGCTGCTTGCCTGTACCCTCTTTAATGATTTTATATTGCAACCCTGAAGCTGTAGTCTGTACACCAGCTTTTTTGGCATTTTCAGTCAAAAAGCTGTTACTGTCAGATTCAGCTTTTTGAGCCTGTTCAAGCTGTTTTTTCTGCATATCTTGCTGGAACTGCACATACGCTGCCTGTAGCTCTTCTTCAGTATAAGCTGGCTTGGCACGGGCGTGTCCCTGACGGATACCAGTTACAAAACTGTCAACATCAAGTTCTGGTGGAGTTTGATGTGCAACTTCATAGCCCAGCGCATAACTGATTTTCTGGATTGAAGAGGCATCTTTGCTAACATTACCGGTATGCGTCACAGGATGCTGGCTGGCATAGTAAACAGGGATCAGGGCAGCACCGCCGAGGATAACAGCAACAGCAATAGGTAAGGCTTTACTCATAAAGGGCGTTCCAGTTCATTTTATCTTTTAACATAGACCATGGGATAATCAGGTCATCTAACTCTTTTAGCATAGAATATTTTGCAATCAAACAATATGTTTTTTCTGTGCATTAAAATCCTACTTTAAACTTGTATAACAATCTATCTACTACCGTAAAATAAAAAGCCGGAATAAACTCCGGCTTTTAAATTATTTCAAAACTGATTTAATCATCTTTTTTTGCCTGATAAGCATAAGCATAGTTATAACCATAACCATAACCTGCTGCAGTACGCTGAATATCGTTCAGTATAAAGCCATTAACTTTTACGCCTGCCTGCTCAAAGCGGTTCACTGTAATCTCCAGCTCTTTCATTTGTGTTTTAGCATGGCGGGCAATAATCAGGTTTACACCACTATATTGAGAAATAATAATTCCATCAGTCACGGCCAGTACCGGTGGAGTATCAATAATAATATGATCATACTGACTGGAAAGTTGCTCTAGCATTGTACCAAAAGCTGCAGAGCTTAATAATTCAGAAGGATTAGCCGGACTTTTCCCCCGACTCATCATATATAAATTCTTAATTTCAGTCTCATGAATTGCATCAGATAGATTATTTTGCCCATTTAGATATTCAGACAGTCCTGGCTGTGTATTTACATTAAAATACTTATGCAGATAGCCACGGCGCATATCTGCATCAATCAGCAGAACACGCTTGTGGCTCTGTGCAAAGATCACTGACAAATTCGTAGAAATAAAGGATTTCCCCACTTCCGGTGCAGGTCCTGCGATCATGATGATATTATTTTTGGCATTGGCCAAGGCAAAGTTGACGGCAGTACGCAAGCTGCGCAGGCTTTCAATGGCAATGTCATCACTATTCTTAACTGCAAGGATAGGAATATGTTTTTTCTTTTTAAGAAGCTTAATACGGCTCTCTTGTACAGGAGAACGAGGAACAGTTGCGTAAACAGGTAAGTCTAATTCGTTTTCGATTTGACTTGAATCTTTTACGCCTGAGCGCAGAATGTTACGTAATAAGGCTAGCAATGTACCAAGAAAGGCACCTAAAAATAGAGAAAGTATAATAATTTGTAATTTTTTAGGTTTGATTGGTCCTAATGGTTCAACTGCAGTATCAATAATACGCACATTACCGATCTCTCCTGCTTTGACAACTCGAAGCTGTTGGTAAGAGTTGAGCAGGGCGGTATAAAGCTGCTGGTTTACTTCAACTTCACGAAATAACTGTAAGTATTGACGTTGTAATTCAGGTAGTCGTTTTAATGTACCATTCAGTTCATTGATTTTATTGTTTACTGCACCAAGCTGGGCATTAATTTCACGCATTTGTGGATGTTCAGCAGTATATTTAGCTGCCATCTCTGCCTGTTTCTGCTGCAGCTCTATTTTTTGGGTTTCTAATGTAATGCTCTGAGTTAAATATAATTCAGACTCTTTAGTGACATCAACTGTATTAAAACGCTCACGGAAATTGTTAAATTCACGTTCAGACTTATCAAGCTGCTGTTTTAATTGTGGAAGCTGTTCATCTAGGAATTTTAAAGTTTGAGCTGTCTCTGCTGTACGCCGCTCAATATTTTGTTGACTATACGCCGTTAATATCGCATTTAGGACCTGTGTAATATACTGCTTATCTGTACCTTCATAATTCAATCCTAGAATACCAGACTGTTTGCCCTTTTCTGCTACAGAGAAAGGGGCTGAAATAGTATTTACTGCGGCTGGTAAGGAAAGTTTTTTAATATTATAGGTATCTGCTAACTGGTCCTTACTATATATAGCAACTTTCCATAGACCGTATTGGGAATTAAACTGATTGCTACGGTTGAGCATACCTTTAAAGATTGGCTCATGCGTTATCGTATCAGTTAAAATAAAATTATTATTCTCAAAAGTTAGCTGTAGATTTCTGTCTAAGTAATAAGAGGGTACATCAAATTGACGGAGACTAAAAGACTTGTTCCCGTCTTTAAAAACAACTGATTGGTTAGAATATTTAGTTTGATATTCAGGCTTATGAAGTAAACGTTGTATAAAACTGTCTTCAGTGCTTGAAATCTGCACATCAAGATTTAAAGAATGGATAACATTACCGAGAATTAAGCGAGATTTTAAAATTTCGATTTCTGCCTGTGCTGGAGACTTTTGTTCAACCATCTCAGACAGATCGCCTAATAATGCTGCAGAAGCCCCTTTTTTATCTTCTACTTGCACTATGGCATCAACTTGATAAATATTCGGTGTAGTCCTGAGGTAAAGTAAAGCACAAACTAGGCTTAAAATCGTACAGAGGGCAATTAACTTCCACTGCGCAATCAAGGAAAAAAACAGTTCCTTTAGGTCAATGGTATCTTCAGTGGTGGTATTTTGGCTCATAATTCTTGGTTCAAAAGTTAAATATATTTTTTCCAGTCCGCAATACAGCTTTGAATCAGTTCACAGGTTTCATCAAATACCTGCTGATCATGCTGATAAGGATCTGGTACATTTTTATTCTGCCAGTGGCCCAGCCGAAAGGTTTTTCCTTTAGCAAAAGACCAACTCTGTTCAATATGTTTTTGCTGATTCTGACTCATGACCAGTACAAGATCAGCTTTTTTAATTAACTCGGCATTTAATTTTTTGGCAATATGCGATTGCATATCCATACCTAATCGCTGCATACAAAGCTGAGCTTTCTCATCTGCTGTATGACCTGTTAAACCCGAAATTCCAGCTGATTCAATATGAAGCTCTGGAAATTCTTGCTTTAAAAAATACTCCGCCATTGGACTGCGGCAGATATTTCCGATACACACAACCAGAATATTCTTAATGGCCATTATTAGTTACCTAAACGATCAAAACTATAAATAGCATTAGAGAATGGAACAATCTGTCCAATGACACGTTGCCAGCGAGTTAAGCCAGTCGAGTCAATATAGACGACATCGTTATTACGCATTTTAAACTGATTGGCTAGTCCGAAATCACCTATATTACTTAAATCAAGATGATAAAGCTCTGTACTTCGATCATTAAGATTCGTACGTAAAACATAAATACGCCCTGCACTTGCTGAAAGTGGATTAATGCCCTGACTTTCACCTAGCACATCACCTAAGCTCATACCCTGGTCACGTATAGATAATGCCTGATTTTTACTGGCTTCTCCCATCACATATATTTTTTGATTTTCTCGAGTACTGACGTAGATGGTATCATTAGGTTGCAGAATTAAATTATGTAGTGACATTCCTGCACGTTCTAACTCAATAATATTTAAGTCATATGTCATACCATTACGAATAAGCTGCACGTAGGTATTACTGGTGTTTTCTGCGGCCCCACCTGACATACTTAAGGCATTATACAGCGTCATGGGTTGATCATTTAAGTTGATTTGTCCAGACTTTTCAACATTCCCAAAAATTGAAATATGTTTTCCTTGGTAAGATATTACACGTGCAATGACATCAGGATTTTTTAAGTAACGAGAAAGCTGAGAACGAAGTTCTTGGTTAACTTTGACTAAACTTTTACCTGCGGCTTTATAGCGTCCAATCATGGGAAAATGTATATATCCACTTTGATCAATCTGATAACCATTTGCGGGATCGGTACTGTTCCCGCTAATTTCTGGATAAGCCCACAGTTGTATGGAAAGAACATCTCCTGGACTTAATAAATAGGTATGTGGACTATTTTGAAACAAGTGAGCATAGTCACGCTGAAAATTGACCGTAGCTGGTTGAATGGCAGATAAATTATCTTGTGTAATTTTTACAATATTTAATGGTGTACCAAGCTCAGTCTGATACACCCCTTCTTCTGGCAAATTATAAGTTTGAAAACCTGAAGTAATCGCACATCCTGTAGAACCGAGGCCGAAACCCAATAAAAAAAGAGCTTGGTAAAATTTCACGCTTGACCCTTATATATTTATCTCTAATTTGTTTAATTCAATGAACAATATAAAATTGATACTCAATGCGCAGAAATCTTAACTGAAAAAAACATGGAATACACTAGAAGAATTTCTTGGTTTGTATAGTTTGTATAAATTTGTGTACTTGTCAGAATAATGTAATTTAAAAATTTTATATATAAATATATTTATTTTTAAATTTTTTATATAAAACAAAAGATAACAGAAATAAACAAAATGACTTTTAATGAAGAAATTCTATTGAAATTTTTCTGTTATATTACTGTCCCTTAATGACTTGCTAAGTTTTTCTATTACAGAAATTGTTGATTTTAACATATAAGGATAAAGGCTGTTCTATGTTGCAACTCCCTGAATTAAAAATAGCAATTATAGGCCTAGGCTACGTGGGTTTACCTTTGGCGGTAGAGTTTGGTAAAAAAGTACCAGTAACTGGTTTTGATATTCACCAGAGACGTATTGATGAGTTAAAAGCAGGGCAAGACCATACTTTAGAGGTCTCCGCGGAAGAGCTTAAGCAAGCGACCCGACTTACTTATACTGCACAACTTGAAGATTTAAAAGAATGTAATTTTTATATTGTCACAGTACCTACCCCAATCGATGACTTTAAACAGCCTGATTTAACTCCTCTAATTAAAGCTTCCACCAGTATTGGCCAGGTGCTCAAAAAAGGCGATATCGTTGTATACGAGTCAACCGTATACCCGGGTGCGACTGAAGAAGCTTGTATTCCAGTACTGGAGCAAGTATCCGGACTCAAGTTTAACCAGGATTTTTTTGCAGGTTATAGTCCAGAACGTATTAACCCGGGCGATAAGCAGCACCGAGTTACTAATATTCTAAAAATTACTTCGGGCTCTACACCACAAGTTGCTGAATTTGTAGATCAGGTCTATAACCTGATTATTGAAGCGGGTACTCATAAAGCACCAAGTATTAAAGTGGCTGAAGCGGCAAAAGTCATTGAAAATACCCAGCGTGATGTCAATATTGCACTGATTAATGAGCTGGCGCTGATTTTTAATAAAATGGGTATTGATACTGAAGATGTATTAAAGGCTGCCGGTACCAAATGGAACTTTCTGCCTTTTCGCCCAGGCCTGGTTGGTGGGCATTGTATTGGTGTTGATCCGTACTATTTAACCCATAAAGCACAGTCTATTGGCTATCATCCTGAAATTATTTTGGCAGGCCGCCGTTTAAATGATGCAATGGGTGCATATGTGGTGACGCAGCTGGTCAAACAAATGATCAGAAAGAAAATACAGGTTGAAGGCTCAAAAGTATTGGTACTCGGTTTAAGTTTTAAAGAAAACTGTCCAGATATTCGGAATACTAAAATTATTGATATTATCAATGAACTGACAGAATACAATATTGCTGCCGATGTGTATGATCCATGGGTAGATGCAAGCGAAGCTCAACATGAATACGGAATTACTCCAGTCGCAAATCTGGAACAGGATCAGTATGATGCTGTGATTCTGGCCGTTGCCCATGATCAGTTTAAAGCTATGGGTGTAGATGCGTTACGTGCCTTGGGTAAGTCAGTACATATTTTATATGACCTGAAATATGTACTGGATCAATCTGAATCTGACCTTCGTCTGTAATTTATAGGGACCATAAAAATGAGCCAATATCAAACTGTATGCGAGCAATTACAACAAGCACCAAAAACCTGGTTAATTACCGGTGTGGCAGGCTTTATTGGCTCAAATTTACTGGAAACCCTGTTAAAGCTGAACCAGAATGTGGTGGGTCTGGATAATTTTGCTACAGGTCATCAGCATAATCTGAATGAAGTGCAAAGTTTGGTCAAGCCTGAACAGTGGGCAAACTTCAAGCTTTATGAAGGTGATATCCGTAATTTTGAAGATTGTCAGATAGCATGTGCAGGAGTGGACTATGTGTTGCATCAGGCCGCTTTAGGTTCTGTACCCCGTTCGATTGTTGACCCGATTACCACCAATGCAGCCAATATTACCGGCTTTTTAAATATGCTGACGGCTGCACGTGATGCAGAAGTGAAAAGCTTTACCTATGCTGCTAGCAGTTCAACTTATGGTGACCATCCGGCACTGCCTAAAGTCGAAGAAAATATCGGCAAGCCGCTTTCGCCTTATGCTGTCACCAAATATGTAAATGAGCTATATGCAGAAGTTTTTGCACGGACTTATGGGTTTAAAGCCATTGGCCTACGTTACTTTAATGTTTTTGGTAAGCGCCAAGACCCTAATGGGGCTTATGCCGCAGTTATTCCAAAATGGACTGCAGCCATGATTGCGGGTGATGATGTATTCATTAATGGGGATGGTGAAACCAGTCGTGATTTCTGCTTTATTGAAAACACGGTTCAGGCCAATATTTTAGCTGCTACCACTCAAAATGATGAAGCCAAAAATCAGGTTTATAATGTGGCAGTAGGGGATCGTACGACTCTAAATGATTTGTTTAATGCCATTAAAGCTGCATTAAATGAAAATGATGTGACTTATACGAAAGAGCCTGTATATCGTGATTTCCGTGCAGGGGATGTTCGGCATTCACAGGCCAGTATAGCTAAAATTGAAAATAATTTAGGATATAAAGCTGAATATAAAATATCAAAAGGCATTGCATTTGCAATGAGTTGGTATGTAGAGAATTTATCTCAATGAATTTAAGAAAAGTTTTTAAAGAGAAAGATATTCTAGTTGTTTTTAAAAACTTAATTTCTTTATCTTTATTGCAATTAATTAACTTAATTCTACCCTTTATAACGTTACCTTATATTGCACGAGTAGTTGGAGTAGAAAACTTTGGTATATTGGCTTTCTCTTCAGCTATTATTGTCTTTTTTCTTACAGTTGTCGATTATGGGTTTAATTATACAGCTGTTAGAGATGGGGCGCGAGTTAAAGAAGATAAAATAGCTTTTTCAAAAATTTTATCAACTGTTTTCTACTCAAAGATTATTTTGTTCTTGATATCATTTTTAATTTTTTCATTACTGGTTTTTTTTGTACCACTTTTCCAAAAAAATGCACTAATTTTGTATTTAAGTTTTTTTTCAGTTTTTTCAACAGTGTTTTATCAGGAATGGCTTTTTCAAGCATTGGAAAAAATGCATCTGTTAGCATTTTTATCTTTGATTTCAAAAGTTTTGTATACTATCGCTATTTTTTTATTAATAAAAAAATCAGAGGATTTTTATCTAGTTCCAGTTATTAATGCGATATCCATATTGATAACAGGTATGATCTCTCTTTATTTAATTGTAAGTAAATTGAATTTAAAATTTGTTGTAATACCTATTGTAGAGTTAATAACCTACCTAAAATCAGGTTTTAATATGTTTATAAGTTTGTTTATACCAAATTTATATACAAATATATCATTTATATGGTTAAGTCAATTTTATGGTAAGTTCGCAACTGGTATATTTGATGCTGGTTATAAGATAAATGGAATTTCTCAAACATTAAGTTCAGTGTTATCTCGAGCTTTTTTCCCACTTTTATCTAGGAAAATTAATTTTCATAATTTTTATATTAAATTAAATTTAGCTTTAGCTTTGGTGTCATCTAGTATTCTTTTCTTATTTTCCGATATAATTGTTTCTATTATGTTTGGTGAAGGGTATGAGCAAGCATCAGAGGTTATTAAAATTATGTCAATTTCTCCAATTTTTATTAGTTTGATGAATATATATGGCACTAATTTTCTGGTGCTAAAAAATAAAGAAAGCATATTAATGAAAATAATTATATTTTGCTCGTTAGTTGGAGCATTAGTTACTGCTATTTTTATATATTTCTGGGGGTATGTCGGTGCTGCTTATAGTATTACATTGGTATGGGCAATAAGAGGATTTTTAACCATGTTTTTTGCTAAAAAAATGGGAGCTTGACTATGAAACTAATAATTGCTGGTGATTTTTGTCCATATAATAGAGTTCAAAATCTTCTTGAAGAAAATAAATTTGAAGAAATCATTTCTAAAGAAGTTGTGGATTTGTTTTTTAAAATGGACTACAACATTGTTAATTTAGAATGCCCTGTTGTTGAATCTGTAAATTCAAATATAGATAAAGTCGGTCCTTCAATAAAAACAACTAGTAAAGCCTTAAATTTTCTTAATTACTTAAATGTAAATATAGTTACTTTAAGTAATAATCATATTATGGATTATGGTGCTGAAGGATTAGTTAGTAGTATAAAAGGATGTCAAGATGCTTCTATAAAATATGTAGGTGCTGGTGAAAGTCTTGAGCAAGCAAGGGAACCGCTATTTATTTCAGATCTGAATCAGAAAGTTGCTATTATTAATATTACGGAAAATGAGTTTTCAACAACTCATGATTGTTCTCCTGGAGCGAATCCATTAGATTTGGTCAACAATTATTATGATATTAAAAGTGCAAAAGATAAGAGTGATTATGTAATTGTAATATATCATGGTGGACATGAAGGTTATAAATATCCTAGCCCAAGAATGAAAAAGATATTTAGATACTTTGTTGATGTTGGCGCGGATTTAGTAGTTTGTCATCATGCTCACTGTCATAGTGGTTATGAAGTTTATAAAAATAAAAATATATACTATGGTTTGGGAAATTTTATTTTTGACTGGCCCTCAATTTATGATAAGCCTTGGAATTATGGTTGCTTTATTGAGATTGATACAGTAATTAATAAAATTGATATTCATCCTTATAGTCAATCTAGTAAATCTGTAACTCTAACTTTATTGAAAGAACAGGAAAAATTAAATTTCTTTGACGATTTGGAGTTATTAAATAAGATAATTCAGGATGATAATAAATTAAATACTGAATTTTCCCGATTCACTGGCGAACGTTTAAGAAGTTATTTATCTGCTTTACAGCCATATCCTGGTTACCTTTTAAGTGGGGCATATCGGAAAGGGATATTACCAAGTTTATTGAGTAAACCTAAAATGTTAAGTCAATTAAATATGATTAGGTGTGAAGCTCATCGAGATCTTTATATGGCATCATTAAAAATGCAATTAGATTCTAAGGATTTAAAATGAAAGTAGCTATTTTAGGGACGGGTAATGCTGGCTGTGCATTAGCTGCAAAGTTTACCCAACAAGGTCATATTGTTAGTTTAATTAAAACATCTAAATCTTTACATGAAGAAAATTTTGATGTAATTAATCAACAACAAGGTATTTGGTTGCATGATTTAGATAATAGTCAAAATTTTATAAAAATTTCTAAAATAACAAGAAATATAAAAGATGGTTTACAGCATGCTGAAATGATTATAATTTTAACCCAGAGCGTTCATCATGAAAGTGTTGCTGAAAAAATAGCTCATTTTATTCCAGATTCTTGTAAAATTATTTTTACGATTCCTGGTAATTTAGGATCATTATATTTATATAAAAAAATAGGTAATAAAGTTATCTATGCTGAAGGTGAATCAACACCTTATGATGCAAGATTAGAGAAACCTGGGGTAGTGAAAATATTATTCAAAAATAGACGTAATGCTGTTTCATTTTTACCAAAATCAAGAGCAGATGAAGGTCTTGAGTATATTTCTACTCTAGTTGATACCTATAAGTTTAAAAGACAAAACTTAGTAGAATCAGCTTTGCATAACCCTAATCTGGTTGTTCATACGATAGGTGTAATTATGTCTGCGAGCCGTATTGAAATGATGAAGGGTGAATTCTGGATGTATAAAGAGTCATTTTCACCTGCTATCTGGAACCTTATTCATGATTTAGATTCTGAAAAAAATAAAATAATTGAAGCTTTCAAAGGTGAGGAATTATCTTATCTCGACGCTTGTAAGTTTCGTAACGCTGATGATTTGAATATGAATTCTTATGAAGTTTTTAAAGGGTATGCAGAAACAGGGGGGCCAAAGGGACCTGACTCTTTATCAACAAGATATTTACATGAAGATGTGGCAAATGGTTTATGTCTATTAAGTATGCTGGGGAAAGTTCTAAACATAGATACGCCAATAACAAACTCATTAATAACTCTTGCTTCATCGTTGGTTCAATATGATTTTTTAAAAAAATCACGGACTTTGGAAAGTTTAGGATTAGGTCACTTGAATAAAGATCAACTTATTGATTTTTTTAATTAAATATGAAGTCTGTTATGTCAAAAATGTATATTCGTGAATTGGTTTTATCTACTCCTTGGTTAAAGAAGATTTATTTAAAACGACGTAGTAAATCTGAAAATGATTTAATGAATGCGGTGCAATTAGATAAATATTTGAATGAAGCGGAAAAAGTTCTTTTAAAACAGTTTGTCGATATACATGTCGGACTGGTTAAAGATGGGGATAATTATGCTGATGAAGGCTTAATTAAAGAAAGAGCATCTTTCCCCAAATATGAGAGATTTTTAAAAGAAAATAATATTTCTTATGAATATTACGACCCCTACACTTCAGATTGGATGGAGAAGGCTAAACAATTTGATCTAGTTATTTGGCGTACGGATTCTACTCCTTCAGCACAGTCAATTGCTGAGAGTAAAATCTACATTTTAGAAAAAATGGGAAAAAAATGTTTTCCAAGTTATGATGAAGTTTGGTCTTATGAAGATAAGATTAGAGCAAGTTATTTATATGAATTATATAATTTCCCTTCAATACCAACTTTTATTAGTCATTCAAAGAAAGATACCTTGTCTTATTTGAAAGGCGCTAGCTATCCTATTATTTCTAAAATATCTACAGGTTCTTCGTCTTATGGAGTAGATAAAATTGAAAATTTTAGTGAAGCAAAAAAAATAGTTAATCAGGTTTTCTCTTATAAAGGGAAAAAAACTTATTTTGATTATATAAATCAAAAAGATTATGTTTATTTTCAGGATTTTATTGATGATGCTACTTACGATTTAAGAATAATGTGTGTCGGTAATAGCTTGTTTGGTTATTATCGTTATCCTAATAAAGGAGATTTTAGAGCATCTGGAGCTGGTAATTATGAAAAGAAAGAGATCCCAGTAGAGGCATTAGAACTAGCATATAATGTTAAAGAGAAATTCGGCACAACTTTTTTAGCAACTGACCTGCTATATAGTACGAAGCATAGTAAGTTTTTAATCATTGAATCTTCTATTTTTATAGGTGTAGATACCTGTGAACAACTTTCAATTAACGGAGTTGCAGGGCGCTATAAACGCTATGAGACGAATAAATACACCTTTGAACCAGGGAAGTTTTGGGTACAAGAGCTAACTTTGAAAAATTTTATTGAGCAGAATTTTTAATATGAAAATAGCAGTTGCAGGCACCGGTTACGTCGGCCTTTCCAATGCCATGATTTTCTCACAACATCATGAAGTCGTGGCATTAGATATTATCGACAATAAAGTTGAAATGTTGAATCAGAAGATTTCTCCAATTCAGGATTCTGATATTTCATTATTTTTAAGTGAAAAACCACTCAACTTTCGTGCAACAACTGACAGATTTGATGCTTATAAGAACGCAGATTTTGTCATTATTGCTACACCAACGGATTATGATCCCAAAACCAATTACTTTAATACTCAGAGTGTTGAAAGCGTAATCCAGAATGTAACTGAGATTAACCCTCAAGCTGTGATGGTCATTAAATCTACGGTACCTGTAGGTTTTACGAAATCGATTAAAGAAAAATTTAATACAGAAAATATTATTTTCTCCCCTGAGTTTTTGCGTGAAGGAAAAGCACTGCATGATAACCTTTATCCATCGCGTATTATTGTAGGTGAGAAGTCAGAGCGTGCCCAGCAATTTGCAAATATGCTAATTGAAGGGGCAATCAAAAAAGATAGTCCTGTTTTGTTTACTGACTCGACAGAAGCTGAAGCAATCAAATTATTTGCGAATACATATTTAGCTATGCGTGTTGCATTTTTCAACGAATTAGATATTTATGCACAAACCTTCGGTTTAGACACTCGTCAAATCATTGAGGGTGTATGTCTTGATCAACGTATTGGTAGCCACTACAACAATCCATCATTTGGTTACGGCGGTTATTGTCTACCAAAAGATACTAAACAGCTCTTAGCGAATTACAGCCAGGTGCCAAGTAATCTGATTCAAGCCATTGTAGATTCTAATCGTACTCGTAAAGATTTTATCGCAGATTCTATTCTAGCTAGAAATCCATCTGTAGTAGGGATCTACCGGCTTGTAATGAAAAGCGGTTCAGACAATTTCCGTGCCTCAGCCATCCAGGGCGTAATGAAGCGTTTGAAGGCTAAAGGTATTGAAGTCATTGTGTATGAGCCTGCATTAAAAGAGCCCGAGTTCTTTAAGTCTAAAGTCATTAATGATCTTGAGAAATTCAAACAGCAAGCAGATGTGATCATAGCTAACCGTAGATCCAAGGTTCTCTGTGATGTAGAAGATAAAGTGTATACTCGTGATATTTTTGGAGGTGATGAATGAAAATTCTGGTAACAGGTGCTGCAGGTTTTATTGGATTTCATGTCTCCAAAAAACTTTTGGAACGTGGTGATGATGTTATCGGTTTTGACAACATGAATGACTATTATGATCCGGCTTTAAAACAGGCTCGTGTAGATCTGTTGTTTAAGACTGCCGAACAGCATGTAGGGCAATTTCACTTTATTCATGCCAATCTTGCAGATAAAGCTGCTGTAGATCGGTGTTTTCAAGAACATCAATTTGATCGCGTAATCCATCTAGCTGCGCAGGCCGGTGTACGTTATTCGCTTGAAAATCCGATGAGCTATGTGGAAAGTAATATTATTGGTTTTACCAATATTATTGAAGCCTGCCGATATGCCAAGACACCACATCTGACTTATGCTAGCACCAGCAGTGTCTATGGCGCCAACACCACCATGCCATTTAGCGAAAAATATGGCGTTGATCATCCGATCCAGTTCTATGCAGCAACAAAACGTGCCAATGAATTGATGGCGCATAGTTACAGCCACTTATTTAAACTACCAACGACGGGCTTGCGCTTCTTTACCGTATATGGCCCTTGGGGCCGTCCGGATATGGCGCTGTTTAAATTTACCAAAAATATTATTGAAGGCAAATCTATTCCTGTTTTTAACCACGGCAACCATACCCGTGACTTTACCTTTGTTGGCGATATTGCAGAAGGCGTGATCCGTTCCAGTGACCAGATTGCCGCACCAAATCCAGACTGGGATAGCAATCATCCAGACCCATCAACCAGCAATGCCCCGTTCCGTATTTTTAATATCGGAAATAATTCACCAGTCAAACTGATTGAATATATCCGCGCCATTGAAAAAGCAGTGGGTAAAGAAGCCATTTTAGATCTGTTGCCACTGCAACCAGGTGATGTACCAGATACCTTTGCCGATAGTTCAGCACTTGAGAAAAGTGTTGGATACAAACCTTCAATTTCAGTAGAAGATGGCGTGAAGCAATTTGTGGACTGGTATCAAGCATTTTACAAATCTAATATAATTTAAAAGATTACAAGTAATTTAAAAATCAGAGGTAGTTGTGAAAATAGTTCATATAATAACTGGGTTAAATAATGGAGGGGCAGAAGGCGTACTTTATCGTTTAGTAACGAATGATAAGAAAAATGAGCATATTGTTATCTCTATGATGGATGCAGGAAAATATGGCCCTTTATTAGAAGTTAAAAATATAAAAACATATTTTCTAAATCTTAGACGAGGGAGTATCTCTATATCCGCATTAATAAATTTAAAAAAAATTCTAAAGATAGAACAACCGGATATAGTGCAAACATGGATGTCACATGCCGATTTGATTGGGGGGATAGTTGCAAGATTCACAGGCTTTAAAAATATTGTTTGGAATATCAGACATAGTAAAATTGAACATACTACATCGAACCTTAAAACTAGAGCTATTATTTTGCTTAGTATGTTTTTAAGTAATGCTGTGCCCAAAAAAATTATTTGTTGTTCGTACAAAACTTATGAAGATTATAGTAATAATGGCTACAGAAAAGATAAAATGGAAGTTATTAGTAATGGCTATGATTTTGAACAATTTAACCAAAACATAGAATTGAGAGCTTTAATTCGAAAAGAGTTAAATATTGCTGAGAATGATATCCTTCTTGGAATGGTTGGTCGTTGTGATCCTGCTAAAAATCATCTGGGATTGTTAGAAGCCTTAAGCTTAGTAAGAAAAAATATAAATTTTAAATTCTTATTGATAGGTCGTGATTTAAATATTAATAATGAATTAATTGTAAAAAAAATTAAACAACTGAATTTAACCGAGAATATAATTCTTTTGGATCAAAGAAAAGATATACCAGCAATAATGAATGCTCTAGATTTGCATGTTTTAAGCTCTTCATATGGTGAGGGTTTCCCTAACGTTATTGCTGAGGCTATGGCATGTGGTACTTTATGTGTTTCTACTGATGTAGGTGATGCTAGTGTTATCGTAGATCAGTACGGATGGGTAGTGCAGCCAAATAGCCCTGAATTATTAGCAAATGCAATATTAAAGGCAATAGAGCTTAAAACAGATGCAAGTATATGGAGTAATATGAAACATGATGCTAAAAAACATATAATAAAAAGTTTTAGTTTGTCTAGTATGATTGAAAAATACAATTTTGTTTGGAAAAAAACTGTAGAGTTATAAGGTATCTAGTAATGTCGTTTAAAGAAAGCTTAGTTCGCTGTAGCCCTCATTTCCTTCAAAATTTAGCAGTCACCTTGTTTAATGTGTATCAGTATAGAATTAGACATGGGGGATTTTATCCTGATTTTAGAAAATATTATCTAAGAGCTGAAAATCTTTCACGAGAAGAATTGGAGCGGGAAATTAAACAAAAAAGATATGAGTTCTTTTCTTATACAGTAAATAATTCGAAATGGTATAAAAATCAAAATTTAAACAATTTCAATGAAGCTCGTGTGCTTGAAAAAACAGATGTGATTAATAACTTAGAAGAAATAAAAACAATAAGTGAGTCAGAAGGTATTGTTAGCTTAACAGGAGGTACCACAGGTGCTTCTATGAAAGTAATTTATACGAAAAAAGATATGCAGGAAAGATTTGCAATTTTAGACCACTTTCGACACCAGCATGGTTATGAGCTAGGCAAGAAAACCGCATGGTTTTCTGGTAAGAATATAATTACTCAAAAGGATATAGATAAAGGAATTTGTTCTCACTATGATTTTGTAAATAAAATTAGATTTTATTCTACTTTTTTAATTAATGAGAAAAATTTTGATATTTATTGGAAGTCTTTAAACGAGTTTCAGCCTGAATTTTTAGTTGGTTTTCCCTCTAGTGTATTTGAGATTTGTCAGATTGCTAAATCTAAAAATTTGAAATATCAAGGTAAAGCAAAAGTTTTTTTCCCGACAGCAGAAACTGTATTGGCAGAACATCGTCAGGTTATTTCAGAAGTACTGGGGTGTAAGTTGGTTGATCAATACGCTTCTTCAGAAGGTGCACCATTTATATTAGAATGTAATGCGGGGAATTTGCACATTCATCCTTTAACCGGAATTTTTGAAGTTGTTGATGATGATTTGAAACCTGCTCAATCTGGACAGATGTTGGTAACTTCTTTTACTACACATGGAACACCACTTGTAAGATATAGAATAGGAGATTCAATAACTCTGGCTGATTCTTCGAAAAATTGCCCGTGTGGTTCTATTTTTCCTTTAGTTGAACGTATTGAGGGAAGAACAAATGATTATATTCTTTCTCCAACTTATGGTAAGGTTAACTTAGGAAATATTAGTAATTCAACTAAAGATACTAAAGGAATAGTGTGTTTTCAGTTAATTCAAGACAAAATTGATCATATAGAAGTTCGAATTGTATCAAATAAAGATTTTGATAAAAAACAAGAGTTAAGCTTTATTTGTTCTCTGCGCGAAAGAATTGGGAATGAAATTGATTTAGATATTACATATGTTGAAGCTATTGAAAAAGAGAGAAGTGGGAAATTCAGAATTGTTAAAAATTTAATTGGTGAATAGTTATGCTTGATTTTAACTATTATCAAAATATGTTAACTATTTCAATTTTAATTGTTAGCTTATTTCTATCTTTTCTTATTGGCTGTAAAAAGAAGAAAGATATTATAATTATAATTTCTATCTTCTTTTGGCATACTTTATTTAGTGTATTTTTCTATTTTTTTACCTTGGCTAATACCGCAGATGCATTAGGCTACTATTCTAAATCATTAGATAGTGCATTTAGATTTTATCCCGGTTCTCCCTTTATTTATTATTTTTCTTCTTTATTTTCTGTAGGGTTAGATTCAAGTTATTTTAATGTTACTTTAGTATATAATCTATTTGGATTGTTAGGTTTAATTTTTCTGTATCTTTCTGTGAAAAAATATATTGAAAAGCTTACTGGAATTTGGATTTTTTTACTATTCATACCTTCGATGAGTTTTTGGAGTTCGGGCTTAGGTAAAGACGCTATTTCTTTTTTTTCTATATGTTTGTTTTTATATACTATTACGACTAGTAAAAAAGAATATATTTTAATACCTTTTTCATTTTTTCTTATGTTTATGGTTCGCCCTCATATTGCATTAATGATGATTGTTTCTTTTATACTTTATTTTATTATAAAGTCTAAAGTACATATATTATTTAAAATAATGACTTTACCTATTATTGTCGCAGGTATTATTTTTTCTTCTAGTTTTGTACAGCAATATATAGGTTTGGAGGAAGCATCTATTGATAGTGTTAGCAGTTATGTAGAGCAGCGTCAAGGATATAATCAAAGTGGTGGTTCCTCTATCGACTTACAGTCTATGAGTTATCCAATGCAGATTTTTACTTATATTTTTAGACCTCTGCCTTTTGATGCACATAGCACTTTAGCTTTATTTACTAGTATTGAAAATACAATATTACTATTTTTATTTATTTATATCTTATTCATAAGTAAATTTAGATTATATTCATTTGTTGAGGGTAAAAATACTTGGCTATTAATCTATGCTTTTTTAACATGTAGTATGTTAGCAATTACAACAGCAAATTTAGGTATCGCGACAAGGCAGAAGTGGATGTTTATGCCTATTTTTATTTATTTATTAATTTATGCTTTTTACCGATATAAGCACAATCAGTATGCGATTAGTATTAAAAAATGAAATTCTTAATTATTTCTAGCTTTCTCCCTTCCGTCTTAAACTTCCGTGGAAAGTTGCTCGAAGCGATCAATCAGCAAGGCTATGAAATCCACATTATTGCACCTGATCTAACTTCTTTTTTCACCGAGCATGAAAAACTTTTAAGTTTAGGTTATTTCGTACATGAAGTTTCGATGCAGCGCACAGGTACCAACCCGGTAGCAGACTTAAAAACCTTGAGGAGCATATATACGCTTATAAAAAAAATTAAACCTGATTATATCTTATCTTATACAATCAAACCGGTTATATATGGAACACTAGTCGCATGGCTGACAAAAGTGCCGAATCGGTATGCTCTAATCACAGGTTTAGGTTATGCATTTCAAAATGTAGAAACTCAAAGTAAACGGGGTATTTTTCAGAAATTGGTTCATGGTTTATACCAACAGGCATTGTCGCGCAGTCATAAAGCTTTTTTTCAAAATCCAGATGACTTAAAACTTTTTCAGGACTTAAATCTTTTAAATACCAAAACACCTACAGTGGTAGTAAATGGTTCCGGGGTCAATGTTGCTGATTTTAATGTATTACCTTTACCTGTAACGACTGATCAAAAAATTAAAATATCCTTCTTGCTGATTGCACGTTTATTGGTAGATAAAGGTGTGCGTGAATATGCCGAAGCAGCAAAAATCATCAAACATAAATATCCGCATGTAGAGTTTAATCTGGTAGGCTGGATTGATGAAAATCCTTCGGCCATTCGCCAGCAAGAATTGGATCAATGGGTGGCCAGTAACACATTAAACTACTGGGGGAAACTATCCGATGTTCGTCCTGCAATTGCAGAAAGCTCGGTGTATGTATTGCCATCGTATCGTGAAGGCACACCCCGTACCGTTTTAGAGGCTATGGCAATGGGCCGGGCAATTATTACCACGGATGCACCAGGTTGTCGTGAAACTGTTACCGATGGCGATAACGGCTTTCTAGTTGAAGTAAAATCCGTGCAAAGTCTAGTAAAAGCAATAGAGAAACTGATTGTTCAGCCAGAGCTTATCGCTCAAATGGGAAGACGTTCCCGAGAAATTGCACTTCATAAATACGATGTACATCAGGTAAACGCACATATGATGCAAGAAATGGGTTTAATCTAAATGTCAAAACGCTTTCTCGATATTATTATCGCTTCTATTGCCTTGATGCTGCTTTCACCACTTTATGCCTTTGTAGCTTATAAAGTGAAAAAAAATCTTGGCTCACCTGTTCTTTTTCGACAGGTTCGCCCCGGCTTACATGGCAGGCCGTTTGAAATGATCAAGTTTCGCACCATGAAGGATGCAATAGATGCAAACGGGCAGCCATTACCTGATAGTGAACGGTTAACACCCTTTGGAAGAATGTTACGTTCGAGTAGTCTCGATGAAATGCCGGAACTCTGGAACGTGATTAAAGGTGATATGAGTATTGTCGGCCCACGACCTCTACTGATGGAATACCTCCCACTTTATAGCCCTGAACAAGCCAAACGCCATGATGTACGTCCGGGCATGACCGGTCATGCACAGGTCAATGGCCGTAATGCCATTAGCTGGGAAGAAAAGTTCAAGCTGGATACCTGGTATGTCGAAAATCAGTCGATATGGCTCGACTTTAAAATTATGTTCAAAACGGTACATAAAGTTTTAGCAAAAGATGATATCAGTGCCGAGGGCGAAGCCACCATGACACGCTTTACTGGCTCACAAAACAAGGACGAAACATAATGAAAGCTTTATATATTGGTGTTTATGGTGCAAGTGGTTTTGGTAAAGAAGTTATGCCACTGGTTCGCCAGCAATTTCCAACCTTAGCCAAAGATAATTTTGTTTTTATCGATGATGGCCAAGCTGGCACTAGTTTAAATGGCTATGTCGTTTTAAGTTATCAGGATTTTCTCGCTACACCAAATATCCATAAGGCTGTAACTATTGCTATCGCGAACAGTCAAGTTCGTGAAAAACTGGTTCAACGTTTAAATGAGGACAAGGTACAGCATCTAGATATTCATGCAGGCAATACAGTTATTCTGGATGAGGTGCATATTGGTGAAGGGAGCTTACTTTGTCCTTTCACCTGTCTGACATCTAATATCAAAATTGGAAAATTCTTTCATGCTAATATTTATAGCTATGTAGCGCATGATTGTATCATCGGTGACTATGTTACATTTGCACCAGGGGTGAAGTGTAACGGTAATATTCATATTGAAGACCATGCCTATATTGGAACAGGTGCAATAATTAAACAGGGTACACCTGACAAGCCTTTAGTGATTGGTAAAGGTGCGGTGGTGGGTATGGGGGCTGTGGTCACCAAGAGCATTCCACCGGGTGTGACCGTAGTCGGCAATCCGGCACGGATCTTAGAGAAAAAATAAGTTTTTAAATTTAAAAATTCAGGAAACATCATGTTAAATACTGCATTTGAACCATGGCCAAGCTTTACTCAAGAAGAAGCCAGTGCCGTCTCTCAAGTTTTGCTCTCCAATAAAGTCAATTACTGGACAGGCCAGGAATGCCGGGAATTTGAAAAAGAATTTGCACACTATACCGGCACCAAATATGCAGTGGCACTCGCCAATGGTACGGTCGCACTTGATCTGGCATTAAAAGCTTTAGGTATCGGACCGGGGGATGACGTGATTGTTACCTCACGCACTTTTCTGGCCTCTGCCAGTTCAATTGTCACAGCTGGTGCTAATCCTATTTTTGCCGATGTCGAGCTGGATTCACAAAATATTTCCCGTGCTACGATTGAAGCTGTTCTAACACCAGATACCAAAGCAATTATCTGTGTGCATCTGGCGGGCTGGATGTGTGACATGGACCCCATCATGCAACTGGCTGCTGATAAAGGACTATATGTAATTGAAGACTGTGCGCAGGCACATGGGGCACAGTATAAAGGCCGGCCGGCCGGTTCAATCGGTCATATTGCGGCATGGTCATTCTGTCAGGATAAAATTATGTCCACAGGGGGTGAAGGCGGTATGGTCACTACCAATGATGAAGCGCTATGGAAAAAAATGTGGTCTTATAAAGATCATGGCAAGAATTTTGACAGTATTTATCACAAGCAGCATCCACCAGGCTTTCGCTGGGTACATGATTCATTTGGAACCAACTGGCGCATGATGGAAATGCAGGCAGTCATTGGCCGGATCCAGTTAAAAAGAATGCCAGAATGGACCAAGAAGCGAACTGAACATGCTCAAAAAATTCTAGATACCTGTGCACAAAGTCAGTATTTTTCTGTACCGAATCTACCACCTGAGTTTATACATGCTTACTATAAATGCTATGTACAGGTGGAGCCAGAAAACCTGCCAAAAGGCTGGGACCGTGACCGGATCATGCAGGAAATTAATACCCTAGGCGTTCCGTGTTTTAGTGGTTCATGCTCAGAAGTGTATCTTGAACATGCATTTGATCATACACCATGGCGACCAGCTGAACGTCTTCCACAAGCAAAGCAGTTGGGCGAGACCAGCTTAATGTTTTTAGTGCATCCGACTTTAAGCACTGAAAGTTTAGTTAAAACAGTTGAAGTGATTCAAAAAGTCATAAAAATGATGAATACCTGACTATTGTTGAAGCCAATATGAAATTAGCGCACATATTGGCTCTTTTTTGTTTTCATATTTCATATTTATTGTAGTACTCGGGTAAAAAATATTTATTTATCAAAAGCAAAGGCGTATAAAGATTTGCATTTGATGAAATAATTCATACTAGAAGATCATCGTGAAACAACTTATTTTTAAACTTGCATCAGCTCCCCGACTTATTAAACAGGGTTTTCTAGTCTTACTGGATCTAATTGTCTTTCCGGTACTCCTGTGGCTCTGTTATGCCATTCGCCAATTTGACTTGAGTGTTGAGGTAGTACCTGGCCTAGATCATGGCGCTTTCTTGGTAAGCATTATTGGAGTCATCTGTCTGGCAATCTGCGGTATTTACCGTTTTATTGTACGTACCTTCAATGAATTTTTTATGGTCAAGCTGGCACTTGCCATGCTGTTAATGATTGGCACACTTTATGCCTTGGCCTATTTTTCTCCTGCTTTTATCCCGATGTCTATTCCTTTTATGTTCGGCTTTATGATGTTTGGCTGGGTATGGTTTAGCCGGGCAATCATCCGTTTTGTCATTAAAGGTGCTTTGCAATCTGGTTTGGGACGTAAACGTATTGCGATTTATGGAGCTGGCTATGCTGGCCAGCAGATTGCCGCAGCATTGTTTCGTTCAGATGAACACTTACCTGTATTTTTTATAGATGATAAAGCAAACTTGCAGGGTCATATTGTTGGAGGCCTGTGTGTCTATTCTATTCAAAAGACACTTGAGCTTCTTAAAAAACATCATATAGAAGAGATTTTAATTGCTATTCCTTCGGCTAACCGGGTCCGTAAAAGCGAAATTATTAAACAGCTGGAACCGGCACGGCTTAAAATTACCGAGCTTCCGGGCCTGACCAAACTGGTAGATGGTGATATTAAAATCGCCGATATCCGTGAAGTAGATATTATTGACCTGCTTGGCCGCGATCCTGTGCCGCCAATTGATCACCTTCTGGCTAAAAACATTCATAATAAGGTGGTTATGGTGACTGGGGCAGGTGGGTCAATCGGCTCGGAATTATGCCGCCAGATTATTAAAAACCAGCCTTTACGTCTGGTAATTTATGAATTAACCGAGTTTGCCCTGTACAGTATTGATAAAGAACTGCGTCTGGCGACCCAATGCGAGATTATTCCAATTCTAGGGACCGTACTCGACCAGCAGAAACTGGAACGGGTAATTGAGCAGTACGCAGTACAGACGGTTTACCATGCTGCAGCCTATAAACATGTACCATTGGTCGAATGTAACCCAATTGCCGGACTTAAAAATAATGCCATTGGTACGGCCAATAGTCTGAATGCTGCCATTAAAAAGGGTGTAGAAACCTTTGTACTGATCTCAACCGACAAGGCAGTCCGCCCGACGAATGTAATGGGGGCATCCAAGCGCATGGCAGAGCTATACTGTCAGGCGATGGCAGAAGAACAGACCCAGACCCAGGTCAGTATCGTGCGCTTCGGTAATGTATTGGGTTCATCCGGTTCAGTAGTACCTCTGTTTAAACAGCAGATTGCTAAAGGTGGTCCGATTACTGTGACCCATCCTGAGGTTACCCGTTATTTTATGACTATTCCTGAGGCTTCGCAGCTGGTGATTCAGGCCGGGGCACTCGGTACAGGTGGCGATGTATTTTTACTTGATATGGGGGAGCCGGTACGAATCCAGGATCTGGCACGGCAGATGGTATCTTTAAGTGGTTTAACAGTTCGTGAACAAGATACAACCGAAGGCGATATAGAGATTTGCTATAGTGGTCTGCGCCCAGGTGAAAAATTATATGAAGAATTGCTGATTGATCATGACAATACACAAATTACAGAACATAGCCGTATTTTAAGGTCATTTGAAAAACACTATACCTTTAGCGAGCTGTTACCTGTATTTGAACGTATTAATAACATGACAGCTATTCAGACTGATATTGACTGGGCACTTGGCCAGCTTGAATATTATGTTGATGGTTATAAACGCAGTGGACTTGTTTCAGTAAACTAAACTTTGGAAATAATATGCAGATTAAAAAAGCGATTCTTCCGGTAGCGGGACTGGGAACCCGCTTTTTACCCGCCAGTAAGTCTATTCCTAAAGAAATGGTAACTGTTGTTGACCGCCCGGCGATTGAATATGTGGTACGTGAAGCAGTAGAGGCTGGAATTGAAGAAATTATTCTGGTAACCCATGCGTCTAAGGGAGCTATTGAAAATTACTTTGACCGTAATTTTGAGCTCGAAACCACGTTAGAACAAAAAAAGAAGTTTGACCTGCTAAAAGAAATTACTGAAATTATTCCTTCTCATATTAATGTTATTAGTGTACGCCAGCCACAGCCACTCGGGCTGGGTCATGCTGTGCTCTGTGCCAAAGCAGTAGTAGGGAATGAACCTTTTGCTGTTCTGTTACCTGATGTTCTGGTGAAAAATGAGAAAGGTATAAATGATCTGGCACAAATGATGCAGCGTTATGAGACTGCACAGGCTGCCCAGATCATGGTAGAGGCCGTACCGGATGAGCTGGTGGATCAGTACGGTATTGTTGAGGTCTCTCTTCTACCTGAAGCAGGGCAAAGTGTAGCCATGCAGGGAATTGTTGAAAAACCTGCAGTTGGTACAGCGCCCTCTAATCTATCCGTGATTGGCCGCTATATTTTACCGGCAGAGATTATGCAGCTGCTTGAGCAGACGCCCAAGGGTGCCGGTAATGAAATTCAGTTAACGGATGCGATTGCGCTGTTACAGCAGAGACAGGCGGTAGAAGCTTACCGGATGCAGGGACAGACTTTTGATTGTGGTAGCAAGTTGGGTTACCTCAAGGCAGTGTTACATTATGGGGTTAATCATCCGCAGCTGGGTACAGACTTTAAGGCATTAATTCAGGAACTCGATTTTTAAAGCAGGAGGCACTATGAAAATTGCGGTATTTGGCGCAACCTTACAAGCCGCGGTAATGAGTGCTTTATGGGCAGAGACAGGCCACCAAGTTTACTGGTGTCAGGGACTTGAAGAAACCTGTGCACCAGGTCTTACCCTGGATACCCAGCTACTTGAGCTTCTGAGCCGGCAAAAACACTTGGGGAATTTAAAAGAGACCAGTTTAAGCAGTTTAAAAGAAGATATTGATGTCTATTTTTTTGGCTTTAATCCCTCCTGTTTTCAGGAAGCCTTAGATATTGTCCAGCATTTAAGCCGTCAACCCATTATCCACCCGAAATTAATGATCAATGGTTCTACTTTTGGTTTGAAGGGTACAGCTTCACTACAGAAAATTCTGGCTAAAGATGCCTGGGTTTACTTGCCTGACATGATTCAGGAGGGCAAGTCGGCCGAGAGTTTTACTCACTCACGTGAAGTCGTAATTGGTATTGATGAAAAATATTATGATTTTGCCCAAACCCAGACCCGTGAGCTGCTGAGACCATTTTTTCCGTTGAGCCAGCAGTATCTGTTCATGCCCATACTGGATGCAGAATTTACCAAGCTGAGTATTTCTGGCATGCTCGCCACCCGCATCAGCTATATGAATGACTTGGCCCAGGTCGCAGAAAAATTGCATATTGATATTGAAAATGTACGTTTGGGCCTAGGTGCTGACAGCCGGATTGGTTCAAGCTATTTACAACCGGGAGTCGGATTCGGGGGCGATAATTTCTCCAGGGATATTCTGACCCTGTCAGAAACTATGTCGAGTAGTGGTACCAACAGTCGCCTTTTACAGCAGGTCTGGGAGATTAACGAGCAGCAGAAGGAAATACTTTTCCGTAAATTATGGAATTATTACTGCTGTGACTTGCAAGGTAAAACGGTTGCAATCTGGGGTGCGGCTTTTAAGGAAAATACCAGCAGTACCATTAATTCTCCAGTGCATACCATGCTGGAAGCCTTATGGGCGCAGCAGGTCACTGTAAAACTGCATGACCCGGCTGCTCTACCAGATCTGGAAAACTATTATGGTAAGCGTGAAGACCTGATTCTCTGCCGTAATCCTTATGAAGCAGTACAGGATGCTCACGCCCTATGTCTGATGACAGCGTGGAAAGCCTACTGGAGTCCAGACTATTCCCGTTTAAAACAGTTAATGGCACATCCTATGATTCTGGATGGCCGTAATATTTATGACCCAGCTTATGTCAGAGCCCAAGGTTTTGCCTATGAAGGAGTGGGGCGCATATGAACCAGAATATACAACAGACATCAGAGTTTCCCAAAAATATGCCGGCCTATCAGAAGCTGGAACAGTTGGCTGAGGCACTCAAAGCCCAGCATTTAAATGATCTATTTAAGAATGAACCAGACCGCTTCAATGATTATTCTATTCATATTGAACAGTTGACCTTTGATTATAGCAAGCATCGGGTAAATCAGGATGTCATAGGACAGCTGGTAGCATTGGCTGAACAGCAGAAGTTACCAGAATGGATTCATGCATTATTTTCTGAGCAGGAAATTAATTACACCGAGCAGCGTGCAGCTATGCACTGGGCCTTGCGGTTGCCTGAAAATGAAGTAAAACATGCTGATCTGGCAGCACAGGTCCATGAACAGTTACAACGTATGTATGGGTTGGTCGAGAAAATCCATGCTGGACAGTTCCGCGGCGCGACTGGTGAAGTAATACGGGATGTTGTAAATATTGGAGTAGGTGGATCAGATCTTGGTCCTCTGATGACCACTTATGCATTAGGTGATTTCAAGGTTCAGAGCCGCAGATCTCTGGGGGTCCACTTTGTTTCCACAATTGATGGTAGTCAGCTATCAGATCTGCTGCATCAGTTACGTCCTGAAACCACCCTCTTTATTATTTCATCAAAATCTTTTAGTACCATCGATACCCTGTCAAATGCCCAGACTGCACGGCAATGGCTAGAAAAAGAACTCGGCCAGCATCCCCATATTTTAAAAAGTCATTTTATTGGAGTCTCTACCAAGCCTGAAAAAATGACAGAATGGGGAATCGTACCTGAAAACCAGTTACTGTTATGGGAATGGGTCGGTGGACGCTATTCACTCTGGTCCTGTATTGGTCTACCGATTGCCCTAACCATTGGAGTTGAAGGCTTCAAACAATTTTTGGGCGGTGCTTACACAGTAGACCGGCATTTCCAGGAAGCTCCACTACATAAAAATATTCCCGTACTGATGGCTTTACTCGGGGTATGGAACAGTAATTTTCTGGAAATACAGACCCATGCCATTTTGCCTTATGATGGCCGCCTGAAATATTTTGCCTCTTATTTGCAGCAGCTGGAAATGGAGTCAAATGGCAAATCTGTACAGCGCAATAGCGAACGGGTAAATTATAATACCTGTCCTATCATCTGGGGTGAGGTAGGCCCAAATGCACAACATGCGTTTTACCAGTTGCTGCATCAGGGAACACAAGCGGTAAGCTGTGATTTTATTGCTCCAGTCAAGCGTTATAATGCTAACCAGTTTACCTATATCCAGAATGCTGAAGCTTTGGTAGAACAGCATCATCTCGCTTTGTCTAACTGTCTGGCGCAGTCGCGTTTGCTGGCATTTGGCAATGCAGCCCTGAATCAGGAAGAGTCCGCACAACTGCCGATCTATAAGCAGTATGAAGGTAATCAGCCAAGCAGTACCCTGCTGTTACAAGAACTTAATCCATTTAGTCTGGGAATGCTGATTGCACTCTATGAACATAAAGTTTTTGTACAGTCAGTTATCTGGAATATTAACCCATTCGATCAATGGGGAGTGGAAAAGGGTAAGCAGATTGCCAACGAACTGCTCCCCATACTGAATCGTCAGCAGGAAAATATTTCTCAGCTGGATGCTTCTACCCAAGGTTTAATTAAAGTGTTATTAGGTCAATATTATGGCTAAAGTTTTAGTCACAGGTGGAGCAGGCTATATTGGCTCGCATACCTGTATAGAGTTACTCCAAGCCGGACATGAAGTAATTGTGCTTGATAATTTAAGTAACAGTTCAGAAGAGGCTTTGCATCGGGTACAACAGCTCACACAAAAGTCACTGGTTTTTATTCAGGGTGACATACGAGACCATCAGGTGCTTGAGCAGATATTTGATGAATATAAAATTGATGCCGTTATTCATTTTGCTGGGCTGAAAGCAGTTGGGGAAAGCCAGCAGGTGCCGCTGGTGTATTTTGTTAACAATATTGCAGGCAGTATAGCTCTGGTTCAGGCGATGCAGAAAGCTCAGGTATATCGGCTGGTATTTAGCTCGTCTGCTACAGTCTATGACGAAGCCAATATTTCTCCTTTAAAAGAAGAAATGCCAACAGGTATGCCAAGCAATAACTATGGCTACACCAAGCTAATGGTTGAGCAGATCTTAGAGAAACTTTCTATAGCGGATGAGCGGTGGTCTATTGCGTTATTAAGATATTTTAATCCGGTTGGGGCCCATCAAAGTGGTCAGATTGGTGAGGATCCACAAGGTATTCCAAACAATTTAATGCCATATATTACCCAGGTAGCAGTGGGTCGCCGTGAAAAATTGTCGATCTATGGAAGTGATTATGACACGGTAGATGGCACGGGTATCCGTGATTATATACATGTGGTTGACTTGGCAAATGCCCATTTATGTGCCTTAAATAACCGTTTAAATTCACAGGGATGTCGTGCCTGGAATATTGGTACTGGTCAAGGATCTTCGGTATTACAGGTAAAAAATGCATTTGAAGCAGTGAATCAAGTCAAGATTCCATTTGAGTTTGTTCCTCGCCGTACAGGTGATGTTGCAATATCCTTTGCAGATAATTCGCGTGCAATGGCTGAATTGGGCTGGCAGCCACGATATACCTTGGAAGATATGTTAAAAGATAGCTGGAAATGGCAACAGCAAAATCCGCAAGGTTATCATTCCTGAAAAGAAAAAACGGAGTCAATACTCCGTTTTTTTATAATCTTTTATATTAACTTCCCTGAATAAGTGCGGTCAGTTCATCAATATAGTGCAGCATTGGTCGCGCAGTCCGTTCAGCCTGAATTTCAATATTCAGGCGTAGCAAAGGTTCAGTATTTGAAGCACGAACATTGAAACGCCAATCTCTAAAGTTCAGGCTGATCCCGTCAGTCTTATCAATTTGCGGTTGTTGTGATTGATAATGTGCCAAGATATTCTCAATCGTCTTTTGAGTATCTTCAACCTTAAAATTGATCTCACCACTACAAGGGAATTTTTCAATCATACGCTCAACCAGGCTCGAGAGTGTTTGGCCGGTTTCTGACAGAAGGGCAATAATGAGTAACCATGGAATCATTCCACTATCACAGTAGGCAAAATCACGAAAATAATGGTGAGCACTCATTTCACCGCCATACACAGCATTGTGTTCCCGCATAACATCTTTAATAAAAGCATGACCAGACTTGGACTGGACTGCAACACCATGGTACTGCTCGACAATATCTAGGGTATTCCATACCAGACGCGGATCATGCACAATTTTTTCACCCGACTGTTTAATCAAAAATGCTTGTGCCAGCAATCCGACAATATAATATCCTTCAATAAACTGCCCTTTTTCATCAAACAGGAAGCAGCGGTCAAAGTCGCCATCCCAAGCAATACCCAGGTCTGCCTGATGTTGCAGTACCGCTTGGCGGGTAACATCACGATTTTCAACCAGAATCGGATTGGGAATACCATTCGGAAAATGCCCATTGGCCTCATGATGAATTTTAATAAACTCTACCGGTATATCTAAGGTCCGGAATTTAGTCTCAATAGCATCAATTACATGTCCGGCCGCACCGTTTCCGGCATTAACGACCAGTTTAAGCGGGCGAATCTTGCCGGGTTCAATATAATTCATCAGGTGTTCAACAAACTCTGGCAGAATATTATAAGACTGGGTAGTTCCTGGTTTTTGTACCTGTGTAAAGTTTTCACTCTCAGCTAAAGCCTGAATATCTTTTAAACCCGTATCTGCACTGATGGGGCGTGCATTTTCACGGACCAGTTTCATACCGTTATAATCCATCGGATTATGACTGGCAGTAATCTCGATTCCACCTTGTACATTTAGATGGAAAGCCCCAAAGTAAACTTCTTCGGTTCCAGTCATACCCAGATCCAGTATATTAACGCCGGCATCATTTAGGCCGCGAATAGTGGCCTGTTTTAGAGATTCACTGCTAAGACGAATATCGCACCCCACCACCACAGTCTGAGGCTGATAAATCTGTCCATAGGCGCGGCCAATTTTATAAGCGATCTCTTCATTCAGCTCTGTTCCGAGCTTGCCACGGATGTCATAAGCTTTAAAGCAGGTAAGTACAGTCATGAGTGATGATCAATTTTTATAAAGATGGATCTTATTATAGACCTTCAAAAAGTTATTCTAAGTATCAATCACTTACGCTTACAAAAAATAAAGAACATAAAAGTAAATTAAACTTGAATATATAATCTGTCTTTAGCAGTTAAATCAAAACAGCATTATATAAAAATTAAAGATCTTACTTATCCATAATTCAGGTAGTTTTACCTGCTGCAGCTATATTCTTATTTTTTGGTAAGTCTTTATATTTATTATAGGGGTGGTGAACATTACTCATTTTACCAGTAGCACGGCTTCCTTGGCTAAAATGTTCTTATGACTGATATGATTCTATACCCACAAATATATGACTTTATTAAAAATACGATTTTAAAGATAGTCTTATTTTTAAAATTATAAATTTTGCTTTAGCTTTTTGATTTTAAAAACAGGGATTTTAAATTAGCCTCAATAAATTAAAAAAGCCCCAAGTTCAACTTGAGGCTTTTTAGAATCTGGAGCGGGAAACGAGACTCGAACTCGCGACCCCAACCTTGGCAAGGTTGTGCTCTACCAACTGAGCTATTCCCGCATATTGAGCAGTTTTTATAAAAACTTGAACTAAAAAATCTGGAGCGGGAAACGAGACTCGAACTCGCGACCCCAACCTTGGCAAGGTTGTGCTCTACCAACTGAGCTATTCCCGCGTGCCGCTTATAATACATTATGGAAGATACCGGTCAACATTTTTCTACAGAATATTGAACTGATTGCATAAAATAAAATCATTTTAAGCTATTTAAATTCAACTTTTATCATCTTTTAGCCTGTTTGCCTTGTCATTCAGCACAAGGTAGTTGGTTTTATATCGAGGTATAACTATAAAAAGATGTAAAACATAAAGATTTTACTAAGGTAAGCTGGCTGAGGAACACGTATACTTCAATTCCACTCCAATAATCACTCAGAGGACTAGTTATGAGCCTAGAACAGCAACTGATTGAACGATTACAGACTTTGTCACCTACTCATCTTGAGGTAGTTAATGAATCTTCAAGTCATGGCGGTTATTTCCCGGGTAAAGAAACACACTTTAAAGTTATTATTGTCAGTGAGTCTTTTATTGGCCTACGATTGGTACAGCGTCATCAGAAAATTTATGCTCTGACAGCAGATTTGATGAGTCCTGGCAATATCCATGCCTTGGCTATTCATGCTTATTTACCGACTGAATGGCCGGGGATTGCACCTGCAAGTCCTGAATGCGCCCATGCACCTAAAGTTTAACAAGAGTATAAATTATACATGGATACTCATCTGTTCTTAAAAATTATACATATGAGCAGTGCCACACTAGCTCTAATTGTTTTTGTGCTGCGTGGCCTGACCCTATTTATCGGAACACAGGGCAACCAGCCAAACCCCATCGGACGTAAGATACTGGTCGCACTACAGCACTTATCCTTTAGCCTGATCATTTTAACAGGTATTATTTTATTAGTGATGAATCAGTTTATGGTACAGCCTTGGTTTTATGCCAAGATTATTCTGTTTATCGTTCTGTTTTCCTCGCTGATGAAGGCTTTTCGCAAGGACGATTCTATGTTATTAGTACAGCGTCGAGCCGGTTTGGCCATTGGTTTATTTGCTTTTATTGCCATTATTTTACTCGTGACCATTAAGCCAAACTTTTAGCACGTCATATACAGCTTGAGCAGCGGTGTGGTTAATTTATAGACCGGTTAAAGGAGCTCATTTCAGAGATTTTCTTTGTAATTAAATCAGCACGTATATATGCCATCCCATCTCATCACGAATTTCTTACTGAATATGATTTGACCTGGTTGGTAGACAGATTGTTTAATAAAGAGACAAGCTTTGAGTCCGGAATTCTCAATGAAAAGAATCTATTTATCTGTGGCTGCTGTATCGGCTTTGTTATTAAGTGCCTGTGCAACCCCTGTAAAACCCAGCTATGTTTCTCCCACTCAATATCAGGCATTAAACTGCCAGCAATTGCAGAGTGAATATAACCGTATTCAACAATATCTCGATCAGGGCGTAACACCTGCTACACGTACAGGTGTAGGTTTAGGTGTAGGAATTGGAGGTGGTTGGGGCAGCCGTGGCGGCTGGGGAATCGGGCCATCTGTTTCGGTAAATATGGGGGAGTCCTCAAATACAAAGCGGACTGAAACCGCACGTCTTTTGGGTGAACAAGAAGCTATTGCACAAGCTGCCCAGTTTAAAAACTGTCCGATCCGGCTGGTTAAACGTGCTACCACTTAAGCTAAAATATTTATATAACTCTACTTTTGAGTATGGGTATTGGAGAAAAAGGTTATAACTGACTGTGCCTCTATGGCTGTTATAAATTATCGGCTATATATCAAATTTAGGGTCTCGCTATTTTGAAGCAGAAAGCGATAGATCCTCAATATTATGATCGGTCATAATTTAGATATATTTATCCAGCTCAGGTTCTTGTTATAGAGTTGTCTATCTTCTAAAGATGTATGGCGGATATTATACTATAGAGCCGTTATAATTTTTTTTGAATACCTTGTTAATGTTAACTTTCTGAATTAAAGCAGATGTGTTCTTGAAACTAATATAGCCGATCATTTTAAAAAATCGGCTATATTTATACGGTATAAATGATGATAGAAAAGTTGTAATAGCACTTAACTTTTTTCAGCCACTGTTCGTTTATTTATAATTTTTTGCCGGATAAAACCAATAATACCAGGCAGAATACTTAAAATAATAATACCGAAAATCAGATGGGTAAAATTATCTTTAACAATAGGCATGTTACCGAACAGATAACCTAGTGCAATAAAAGATCCAACCCAGCAAAAGGCCCCAACAATATTATAACTTAGAAAATATTTATAGTTCATGCTACCGGCCCCTGCTACAAAGGGTGCAAAAGTCCGGGCAAAAGGAATAAAACGCGCAAAGATTACAGTTTTACCGCCATGCCGCTCAAAGAAACGCTGGGTTTTAAACAGATGTTCTTTATTGATAAAACGTGAGTTGATTTCAAAGACTTTGGGGCCCACCAACCGACCAATATGATAATTAAGTGTATCGCCCAGTACAGCAGCAATAAATAACAAGATACCCAGCACCCATGGATCCATCATGCCGGTAGAAGCAGCAATTGCACCGGCTGCAAATAATAGGCTATCTCCGGGTAGGAAGGGCATGACGACCAGACCTGTTTCGACAAAAATAATCAGGAATAAAATTGCATAAATCCATATGCCATAATCGCGGACAAATTCGAGTAAATGCTGGTCAACGTGTAAGATAAAATCGAGGAGTTCCATGGGAAAAAACAAGCATACGGGGTGACCAAATCCTAGCAGTGCCTATGCTGAAAGTCAGCAGCAAAATATAAAAAAATACATTTATATAGGGAGTTCAAAAATATCAATAAACTCTTGAGGAAAGAGAAGAGTCATTCATTATCAATCCTTGAAAAACAGATTAAGGACTATTTTCTGTTTTTTCCGCTATGAAAAAAGCCCATCATCAAAAAATTTTAAAAAATTGATATGTCTGAATAATGTGCTTAATACATCAAAAAATGCTAGAATAGCGCGCTTACTTCGATTGCCTTTCATAGTTGTTTGTCATGACTACCAATACCCAAATTACTGAAGACCGTATTCTGATTCTGGATTTCGGTTCTCAATATAGCCAGCTCATTGCACGCCGTGTTCGTGAAGCAGGCGTATATTCTGAAATGTATGCTTATGACATGTCTGAAGAAGACATTCGTGCTTTTAACCCGAACGGAATTATTCTGTCTGGTGGTCCTGAAAGTGTCCACGTAGAAGGTAGTCCGCGTGCACCACAACTGGTTTTTGAGCTAGGGGTGCCGGTACTGGGAATCTGCTATGGTCTACAAACCATGTGCGAACAGCTGGGTGGCAAGGTAGAGCCTGGTGTGGTGCATGAATTCGGTTATGCCGAAGTAGATATCCTGATTCGCGATGGTCTGATCGGACAGCTACAAGACCGTGAAAACCAGCTGCATGTCTGGATGAGTCATGGTGACAAAGTGAGTCAGCTACCAGCCGGTTTTAGTGTGACTGCCAGTACGCCAAGCTGTCCAATTGCTATGGTTTCTGATGAAGAACGCCGCTTCTATGGCATCCAGTTTCATCCAGAAGTAACACATACCTCTAAAGGTGCAGAGTTACTTTCCAATTTTGTACATCAGATCTGTGGCTGTCGTGGCCTATGGACTCCAGAACATATTATTGATTTACGTGTAGAACAGTTACGTGAACAGATTGGTAATGAAAAAGTATTGCTGGGACTTTCAGGTGGCGTAGATTCATCTGTTGTAGCAGCATTGTTGCATAAAGCGATTGGAGACCAGCTAACTTGCGTATTTGTCGACAATGGCCTTTTACGTCTGAATGAAGGCGATCAGGTTATGCAGATGTTTGCGCAGAATATGGGAATCCGTGTAATCCGTGCTGCTGCTGAAGAGCGCTTCCTTGGCGCATTGGCAGGCGAAGTTGATCCAGAGAAAAAACGTAAAATTATCGGCCGCGAGTTTATTGAAGTTTTTGCTGAAGAAGCTCGTAAGCTCGACGGTGTAAAATTCCTGGCACAAGGTACGATTTATCCAGATGTGATTGAATCTGCTGCCAGCAAACAGGGCAAGGCCCATGTGATTAAATCGCATCATAATGTAGGCGGTTTACCAGATGACCTGGCTTTTGAACTAGTTGAACCGTTACGTGACCTGTTTAAGGATGAAGTACGTAAACTGGGTACGACCTTAGGCTTGCCACATAGCATGATCTATCGTCATCCATTCCCGGGCCCGGGCCTTGGTGTGCGTATTCTGGGTGAAGTGAAAAAGGAATATGCTGATATTCTGCGTCTTGCTGATGATATTTTCATGCAGGAATTACGTGCCAGTGGCTGGTATGACAAGACTGCCCAAGCATTTGCTGTATTCCAGCCTGTCAAATCTGTGGGTGTAGTGGGGGATGGCCGTCGTTATGCATGGGTGATTGCACTGCGTGCTGTGGAGACAGTTGACTTTATGACAGCACGTTTCGCTCATTTGCCTTATGACCTGGTAGACCGTATATCTACCCGTATCATGAATGAAATTAAAGATGTATCACGTGTGGTATATGATGTGTCATCTAAACCACCTGCTACGATTGAATGGGAATAAACAGGCTATTTACAGGTTGAAGTATTTTATTAGGGTTTTCTATGAATCAGTTTTAAAATGCTCTAGTTAGCTGGCTTAAAATATCCCTTATAAAAAAGGACGCGAAAGCGTCCTTTTTTATGCAGAAAATTTACGTTATAACCGAATCAGATCAAGCAGATTTTATATAAAACATGATAAGAGTATAAAGATGAATCAATCAGGGACCGGAACTATAGAGCCAGCAGAGCATATACTGCCGCATGCAACTCAATTACAGGAAATACCTACCCGTACCGCTGAAATTGGACAGGGCACTGTAATTCAGCGGGCCCTGCCCAGCCGTTATAAACGTATGATTGGTGCGTGGTGTTTCTTGGATCATGCGGGACCAGCCACATTTAAACCGGGGCAGGGCATGAAGGTGGGGCCGCATCCTCATATCGGACTGCAAACTTTTACCTGGATGATTGAAGGAACGGTAATGCACCGGGATAGTGTCGGCTCTGAACAGCTCATTGAGCCGGGACAGGTCAATCTGATGACAGCAGGATATGGAATTACCCATACCGAAGTTTCTCCTGAGTCAGAGACCAGAATGCATGCTGCTCAGCTCTGGATTGCCTTACCTGATGAGCAGCGCAACATGTTACCTAAATTTGAACATTATTCTCAGTTGCCAGTTGTGGAAAAGGATCAGCTACAATGTACTGTACTGGTCGGTGAATTTTTAGGACAGTCTTCTCCGGTACAGGTTTATAGTCCATTGCTCGGTGTTGATTTAAAAGCTAGAGAAGATAGTCGGCAGGTTTTTACTTTAAATCCACAATTTGAATATGGTTTTCTTGTTCTGGAAGGCAGTGCACAAGTGAACGGCCATGAATTACATAATCAAAATATGCTGGTATTGCATCCTGGTCTGGAAGAGATTGAACTTGAATTAAATAAAGATGCCCGTCTTTTATTGATAGGCGGCGCACCATTTGAAACGCCAATAGTCCTGTGGTGGAATCTGGTTGCACGAACTTCTGAAGAAATAAGACAGGCGCGTGAGCAATGGGAGAAACATGATCACCGTTTTGGAAACGTTGAGGGTCATGCTGGACCGCGACTTGAAGCGCCTCCTGTTCCCGGACAAATGCGTCCTGCCAAATAAGTCCCCTAATGACTGGTAATAGTATATAAAATAATAGGCTAACTGCTGTTGTTTTGATAACTTAATTTTTATAAACACAATAAACTCAGGAATAAAACCATGCTAACTCTACACCATCTGGAACAATCCCGTTCGTTCCGTATTCTTTGGGCTCTAGAAGAGTTAGGTCTAGATTATCAGATTGAATTTTATCGCCGTCAGCCAGATTATACCGGCCCAGATAGTTTAAAGGCCATTCATCCATTGGGTAAAGCCCCTATCTTAACAGATGAAGGTCATGTACTGGCTGAGTCTGGTGCAATCTTGGAATACCTGCAAAGCCAGTATGATCAAGAATCACATTTTAAGCCAACCGATCCTGCTTCTCTGCGTGATTATATTTACTGGATGCATTATGCCGAAGGTTCACTAATGCCTTTACTGGTGTTTCAACTGGTGATTTCAAAAGTAGGAGAGCGGGTCCCTTTTCTGATTCGTCCGCTTGCCAATAAGATTACGGATGGTATCCGGGCCGGATTTGTTCAGCCACGCTTAAAAGATCATATTGCTTTTCTGGAGCAGTATCTGGGCCAGCATGAGTATGTCGCGGGTCAATTCAGTTTTGCTGATATCCAGATGAGTTTTCCGCTTGAAGCTATGGCAACACGCCTACAAGGACATTATCCCAATATACAGAAATATTTAGCCCGAATTCATGTGCGTCCCGCTTATCAGCAGGCTAAGGCACGGGACCCGGAACAGGCTCAAGTATAACTGTATTTATTATTTATCAGCTATAAATAAAAAAGGATGCGACCGCATCCTTTTCTATTTTTTCAGGTCTAACGTTTTACCACAATTGAATCAATACCACTATGTTGTAAAGTCTGCTGTGCAATGACAGCAGCTTCCTGTGAGTCATACGGCCCAGAAATGACCCGATACCAGGTTTGGCCATTTTCAGTGGTTTTGATGACATCAGCAGAAAGACCATTCAAGATAATTTCGGCACGGCGTGCATCAGCACTGTCAGGATCTGGAAAACTGCGTACCTGTAAAATAAACGATGGCTGACGTGGTACAGGCGCTTCAGTCACATCCAGGCTACCATCTGCTGGTACTGCATCTGCCAGCGTGGCAGGTTGTACTGGTTCAGGTGCTTCTACGATTACTACAGGTGCAGTATCTTTAGTGGTCTCAGGAATAGCCTGTTCAGGAATTGGTGTAACCTGCTGTTGTGGCAGCAAGTCATAGAAACGGTAATCCTTGTTGGTTTCTTCCTGGTAGTGCTCGGAGGTAATCTGGTTTTTCGGTTTAACCGGTTCCCACGGTTTCCAGAGCATCAATATAACTGCCAGGCAGAGTACAGCCAATATAGCGACCAGCGTCCCCAACCATTTCGGAATCAGGGGCTGCTTTGGCTTAGTTGACCGTTCAGATACACCGCGTTGCGTTTTTCCAAACACGTGGAAACCTCTCTTGTTATTTTACATGGTAGTCGGTGCAGACACACCGAGCAGTTCCAGGCCATTACGAAGTACTTGCTGAACATTTACAGAAAGTAGTAGACGGGCCTGAGTCAGTTCAGCATCATCACCAAGTACTTTATGTTCATTATACCAACCGTGGAAAAGCGCTGCCAATTCCTTCAGGTAGTTACCGACCTGATGCGGCTCATAAACATTGGCTGCACGAATCACAATATCCGGGTAAGCCGCCAGCTTGGCCAGCAGTTCGGTTTCTGCATCAAGTTCCAGGCGCGGTGCATGGCTACGTGCTGTAGAGACATTCAAAACAATACCATTACTCGCGGCTTTTTCTAGCATACGGCAGATACGTGCATGCGCATACTGGATATAATATACGGCATTATCTTTACTTTGCGAGACTGCAAGGTCAAGGTCAAAGTCAATATGCTGTTCAGATTTACGCATTACATAATAAAAACGTGCTGCGTCATTGCCAACTTCTTTACGCAGGTCACGCAAGGTTACAAACTGTCCGGAACGCGAAGACATCTGAACCATTTCACCACTACGCCATAAACTCACAAACTGTACCAGTAAAACAGTCAGTTTCTTTGAGTCATAGCCCATTGCCTCAATTGCAGCTTTTACCCGCGAGATATAACCATGGTGATCTGAACCCCAGATATCAATCAGGTCGGTATAACCGCGTTGCAGTTTATTGAGATGATAGGCAATATCCGAGGCAAAATAAGTGGTCTGGCCATTACGGCGTTTTACCACACGGTCTTTTTCATCACCAAATTCGGTTGATTTAAACCAGATGTTGCCATCTTTTTCATATAAAAAGCCACGTTGATCCAAGGTTTGTAGGGCTTCATCAATTTTTTCAGTGAGCGAAGCTTCACTAAACCATTCATTAAACGTTACACCGAACTCGCCCAGATCATCTTTAATATCATCTAGAATGGCTTTAAGCGCTGCCTGGTGAAACACTCGATAACCTTCACCCAGTAAGTGCTGGGCATTAAAAATCAGGCCATCAATATGCTTTTCTTTATCACCAGAGAGAACGACTTTATTACCTTCACTGTCTGGCTCAGCAGCATATTGAACATCTTCCGGAACATCTTTATAGACATCAGCGACAGGGTGTACATAAGTTTTACCTTTCAGGTCGATAATGCCCTGTGCGATTTCCTTGACATAGTCACCTTGGTAGGCATTTTTAGGAAAAACTAAATCTTGTCCTAACAGTTCAAGATAACGCAGGTAAGTAGAGGTCGCCAGAATATCCATTTGACGGCCTGCATCATTGACATAATATTCGCGATCAACCTTTGCACCTGTCGCCTCAAGCAAAGTGGCGACGGTCATGCCATAAGCAGCACCACGGCCATGACCTACATGCAGGCTAGATGTCGGATTGGCAGAGACAAACTCAACCTGAATTTTTTTCGCAGCATTAACCTGCGTGCGACCATATTGGTCTTTTTGAGCCTGAATCTGGTCGAGTACCGCAAAGCGCTGGTCAGCATTTAAAAAGAAATTGATAAAGCCCGGACCAGCAATTTCAGCTTTGCTAATGTCAGCCACTTCAGGCAGGTTTGCCAGAATTTTTTCAGCCAGATCACGCGGCTTCATACCAGCAGCTTTTGCCCCGATCATGGCAATATTAGATGCGAAATCGCCATGACTGCGGTCTTTGGTTCGGGTCAGGCTACTGCTGTTGGTCCACTCAGTGGGGAGTACCCCTTGGTTCTGAAGGGATTGTACTGCATGATCAAGAGCTGCTTGTATTGCCGTATTCATAATCAGTCGAAAAATAAGTATCGCGGAAAGAGAGCAAATATAACAAATTTCCAGCAGCTTGGGGGAGTGCATTTACAGGGATTAAAAGCGCTTTGGCCGTTTCATTACAGGAAATGCTATAATGCTGCTTATTTTCCTCAAGAAATCTGGAAAATATTTTATAAATTTATATTAAAAACCTAGAGTTATGCCATGAACCAAACGCGTGCGACCATTATCGGCAGTATCCCGAAGCTACCGGCAGCATGCGCTGCCTGGATAATACCTCTTATTTTATCCTGTCTGATGAGTGGAATAATTTCCATGATTAATCTTTTACGCAGTTTAGGTTGGGTCGAAAATTTCTTTCATCTCTGGTTTAGTGCCTGGATGTTATCTTGGCTGGCTGCATTTCCAGCGGTACTGATCCTATTGCCACTGGTACGCCGTATAGCCGGCCTGTTAGTTGATATGACCCCGCCATCTCCACCTCAGCGTTAATTAATTCCGTGCGGTCAGTGGTTTTTCTAGCAGTTCAGCGTGGTTAAGATGAAAGGTATAAAGGTTGCGGGAATAGTAGACTTTATTAATTTTTATTATTTTGGACTTTTGTTTGAACATATTCCGCTTCTGGAAGATGATAAAGCGCAAAGGGATTGGCAGTTTTTATTGTCGGGTAAGAGAAGAGCCGGATCTGTCTAGTCTCTAGTTTATTAGTCTAGACTTATTCACTGCTGCTCATACAAATAGAAAACCAGCTTTTGATAAGCTATCTGACCATTGAACTCAAAAGATAAAATATAATTTTGCTCAGGTTTGTTTTGAAGAATTTAAACTTTCTCTTTTTTATATAAACCTGCTGGATTCTTCAGAATGTGTCACTGAGCTGCCCCAATGGATTGAGAGTAATTTTATGAATATCTCTTATGCCTTTGGGGCAAAATTTAATAATTCTTTTATATCAAAACAGAGCTTAAATCTTCCCTTATTTTTGAAATGGCTCAATAGTTGCCATCTGCAGCCAGAAAAACACTAATCATCAATAAAATCAAAAAGTAGAGCTTTATTATTAGTCACTATTATTTTCAGAGAGTTAAATAGCACAGAAGTATAACAAAATAAAGTTTCATCAGAATCCTGTTCAGGACAATATAAAACCAGATCCAGTCTTCGACAACTTTCTTATTCTCTATGTAAATACTCTCAATATCAGTATCACTGTTCGAAATACCCATTTTATATAAAAAACGCCTCTGTACACGACAAATTTCACAGAACCCTTATCCTATCAGGGTTCTGCCTTCTTAAAATTGCCAAAATTTCCTTAAACTCTTCTTTTTTCCCAAAACCAATTAAACGCTGAATCGCCATTTGAACATAGTCTAAACCATAGCGAAATAAACTCATTGAGAGTCGTCCATGCTTCTTTATTTTTATCGCTTTTTTTTGATCATGTTGCCATTCACCCGTTAAGTAACACCAACAGAAG
>NZ_JIBB01000019.1:0-65971 GCF_000620525.1 Acinetobacter sp. UNC436CL71CviS28 | reverse complement strand
CTTATTCAGTTGTCTCAAAGGACGCGGGTTTAATCTTGAAAATACGCGCTTGACAGACCCTAGACGAGTGAAAAAATTGATTGCGGTGTTAGCTATAAGCTTCTGTTGGTGTTACTTAACGGGTGAATGGCAACATGATCAAAAAAAAGCGATAAAAATAAAGAAGCATGGACGACTCTCAATGAGTTTATTTCGCTATGGTTTAGACTATGTTCAAATGGCGATTCAGCGTTTAATTGGTTTTGGGAAAAAAGAAGAGTTTAAGGAAATTTTGGCAATTTTAAGAAGGCAGAATCCTGATAGGATAAGGGTTCTGTGAAATTTGTCGTGTACAGAGAAAAATTTTAGCTACGATCAGGAAAAGATGATTGATGGCAAGTCGCAAATGATCCTTTTGCATTCCCGGCGAGCGATTAAATGTTTCATTGAGGATCTAGAGAGCTTAGATGTTGATATTCACAAAGATGACGACATTTTAAGGTTCGACGGGGTTAAAGAAATTATGAGCATTTTGAACAGCGTTGACCTATATTTCGACAAAATCAAAGACAGCGAGATTGCACCTTATCATAAGAGTTTTTATAAAACGCTTATGCAGCACGAACTTCTCTTCAGCGTTTTTCCTTATCAAGATCTCGACAATCAAGCGTACCTAAAACAAGAGCATTGCCCAGAGTGTGGTGAATATCATGCAAATTATCCGCCACTGATTTATGACCGGTTACAGAAAATTAAAAAAAGTTTCTCCTGATGTATTATGGATATTTATTCGGTATCGGTCCTACCAAAAAGCTATTTGTAGTATCTCGAGTACGTGCTGTGGTGTAGTAATTCCAATCTTAGAAAACTCAAAGCTTATTCTGAAACTATCGGAATTGTCGGTTGGGTGAGACTTAGTCGCCCCGTAAAGCCTTATCGGGGCGGCAAAGATAACTTTTTATATCACTGCTATTGATGACGTCCTTTGTTTACTAAAGTTGTAAGCCCTTATTCTTTGTTTTAGACCTTCAACCACTCCGGGCTTGTCACTAGGAGAGTCCCCTTGGCTAACCTTAGCCGTCAGATCGTATTCAGCGATTTCTAGCCGGTCCCCCTGAATCATTTTACGCCAACCGTTCCACAACTTAGGGTCAAGCTCTTCGGTACGCCAACCATCGGTCGGTTCGCTCCGACTCGCTAAAGCCAGATCCCTGATTTGGTTCTGGAGCGTTAGATCGTCAATCATTGTTTGGGAGTGAGAATGTTGAGGGATTAAGTTTTGATACAAAAGATTAAACTTACACCAATTTTACGCCATGGAATTTTAATATTTTTATAAATTATTGATATTTAATATATATTTTAAATTTATTGTCCAATCCATCATCGGCGCAACCGAAATACGAGGCTGAGGTGACTGAAGAATTTGCATATCCGGACCTGAAGCTAACAGAAAAACGAAGAGGCGTATTATACGGGGTTTAGATCTGATACAACAGGGTAAGCTTTTAACTGTAGGGCCAAATCACGAGGTATAAAATAAAATTAACCTCTGGTCACAATAAGTATTTGAAGTAACCTCAGCTTTAGCGCTATTTTAAAAATATAGACAAGATAAAATAATCATAAGTGGGGTAGGCAATGTTAGTGCTAGAAGAGGTTTTCAGAGCAAAAAAAGCCGAATATCCTGAGCATTTTAATTTGCGGATGCAGCGTAGCATCAGCTGGTTGAAGCAATCGATTGATCTCGATGAAAATCTCGAGCTAAAGATACTTAGCCTGTGGATTAGCTTACAGGCCCTATATGTGACTTCAAAAATAAACCAAATTTCACATCAAGAAGAACTCTGCCTATTTTTAAAATCACTCTTGCAATATGATGTAGAAGGGAAACTTGAGCGAACTTTATGGGGAAGGCTTTATTCAGCTATACAGACTTACCTGATGAGTCAATATAGCCGGCAGTCCTACTGGCAATATCGTCATGGCCAGCTAACACAGCCAGAATGGCAGATGCAAGATTTACAGGAGCAGCAAAACTGTGAACAGATATTCAGACATAAAGACACTGCTGCATTACTAGAAATAGTATTTGCAAGATTAATAACGCTACATACTCAAATTCTGCAAGGTGGCATCACCTGCAAAAGCCAGTTACAGGCTGAGCTGAATGAGCTGGCTTCCCGTATCCTGACTACATTGCTTCCTGTGTTAATTTTAATCATGCTGGAACATGGAGAATGTTTTAGCCATAGCCAGCAGCCTTTTTATCCTCAAGTTGCTGTTTGCTAGTTTCTAGGTGATCAAAATTTTTTAAGCCTGCTGCGGCTCATGCTTGATCAACTGGTCAATCAGGGCAAATACTGTTGCAGCTAGAGCCAAAGAGAAACCAGCGAGACAGGTCATCAGCCATCCCCCATGATGCCAAGCATAAATCCCTAATGCAGAACCGCCCGCAGCTCCAATAAAATACATGGTCATGTAAATGGCATTTAAACGGGATTTGGCATCTGGGCGTAGCCGGAAGACAATATTCTGGTTGCAGCTATGCACTATTGCCAAACCTAGATGGATTATACCGAAGCCGGTGATATAACTTATTAAGCTATACTGGGTAAAATAAAATGCAATCCAGCTGATACCTAATAGCCCGCAACCGATCCAGGTAAGAATCCGGGTATAACCTTTATCTGCCTGTTTACCAATCCACTGGGTGGATAAGGCACCAAATATCCCCATAAGAGGTATCAAGCCAATCATAAAGTCAGGTAGCTGGAATGCAGGCCCTGAAAGTAATACTGCAATTGTTGAAAAAAGTGTACTGACCGAAGCGAATGCGCACCCACCGACGAGTGAGCGTAAGACCAGACGTTTTTCTTCTTTAATCAGGCTGGCCATTGAACTAAAGATTTGCAGATAGCCCATCTTGAAACGCATGACATAAGGCAGCCGACTTTTTAGCAGGTAAGCCAGGCATAACATCATGACCGCGCTAGCCAAATAAATAATGTTCCATTCAAATAGATTGGATAATACGCCTGCCAGACTGGTTGAAAGAAGTATCCCAATTAACAGGCCACTCATTAAAAAACCAACAACCTCTCCGGTCTTTTCCGGTTGAACCGCCATGGTAGCCAGTGGAATAAGCACCTGAGCAGCAACTGAAAACAGACCTGCTATAACAGTGCCAACCCAGAGCATAGGCAGGTTGATAGCAAAACCACAAAGAAGCAGACCAATAGCAGCAAAAAACATGAGTAAAGGAATAAATCTGCTTTTATTGAGAATATCCCCTAAAGGTACAATAAACAGCAAGCCTAGCGCATAAGAGACCTGAGCAAAAGTAACAGTTAAAGCTGCTTGGGCCTCAGTTACGGCAAAATATTGCTGAATAGAATGTACCAGTGGCTGACAATAATAATTTACTCCTGCACATAGCCCACATGCGATTGCCATTAGCCAGAGCAGTGGTCTGTTCTGGCTAATATCCTGAGAGTTATCCATTTTACTTTTCCGGAATTAAAAAATGGCCAAATCTGGCGGTTACTTTTCTGAAACTGTATTTGCTATAGAGATGCAGGGCAGCTCCAGCTTACATCAAGTTGCTGCTATTCTACTTTGATACGCAGTTATTTAAGATTCTTCATGCACTCTTTTAGCACATTATGAAAATAACTATTATAGACAAGCAGAATATCTAACTTCCATAAAAGTAAAATTCAATGCTGCAGCTTTCGCTTACTTAATGTAATTATCATTACACCAACAATATTTAAGATACATCCTAGCCACTGCCAGCCATTCAGGTATTCGTCTAAAAATACTACGGCCAGAAGCAGTGTCAAAATTGGTCCAATAGAGGCAATCATGGCTGATTGCGCTGCACCCAATCGCTCTATACTCTGCATGAGTAAAATAGTAGGCAATACTGTCACCAGAATTCCTAGTGCAATACCGTACCAGATCACAGAGGCAGGTAACTGTGTAATCAGTACTAAAGGTTGGGGGGTAGCAAGAAAATAATGTATTAAAGTACCACTACAAGCCACACTCAGGGCTAGGCCTGTAAAATTCCAGGAACCAAATTTATGGATTAGGTGCGGTGTAAGCAAAAGGTAAGCTGAAAAGGCCACAGCACTGGCAAAAACCAGTCCTGCACCTAACCATAAAGAGTTTTCAGGACCAGACTGATGTTCCTGTAACATCACTAAAACTGTACCACTATAGCTGAGTAAAATTGCAAAAAGCATTTTTGGAGCGAGCTTTTGCCGGTAAATCAGACTAGAAGCCAGTACCGTTAGAGTTGGATATAAAAACAGGATAATCCTTTCCAATGAGGCACTGATAAACATTAATCCTAAGAAATCAAGCCAGCTGGCAAGGTAATAGCCAAGTATGCCCGCCAACACCAGTAATAACCATTCTCGCGGTCTGATATCCTGATTACGGTGACGATTCAGCCAGCAAATAACAAGAAAAAAGGGCAAGGCACTCGCCATTCTCAGCGCCATCAATAGCGTAGCGTCAACCAGTGGAGAAAGAGCATAAGTCTGCTTGATAAAAATTGCTTTGGTACTAAATAGAAAAGCAGAGCAAATGGCAAACAGGGAGCCAAGCTGTATCCGGGTAATGGAGAATTTCATTTTATAGTCTTGTTTAATCACGTTGCCTGATACAGCCAGAGCGGCAAACGTATCGATACTTGAATTATAAAGTTTTACCGTGGTGAGAGAAAATATAAAAAAGTCATTAATCCTTAAAGCTTGGGGAATAAGTCAATTTGTTAAGATCATTTATTAGAGAAAGTTTTGCTTGATCAGAACACAGCAGAATAATCACTATATAGAAATTTAACTTATACAGTCTTAACTCTTGTTGTATTTATGCCCAAAAATAGTGCAATTTAAATCAAAAAATAGAAATAGATCAGCTGTTCATCATCAGATAAAATGATGAAAAAACTTTTTCTGTAAATTTCTATATTTTTTTCAAACTATGATAAAGCTCTAGATTTAACAAAATATCTATCACTACTAAGTGTAGCTAACCAGTTTAATATGCTTTATCCATGATTCACTTTTTTGCCTAGAACTTTAAAGAACACTGCTATTTTCTTATTTTAATGAACTCACTATTCTGTCAGAAAAGCAAAATATGCCTTCATATAGAATTAAATTAAGTACAGGTTGCCGGAAAATAAAGTCGGCAAGTGGCGTGATGAATGTTTAAAAGTGTTCCATTCATTGTCAGAAATGCCATTCAATGTTGCTATAGAAAATTATAAAAAATATATAACAAGGAAATTAAAAGAAAGAACGGAGAAAAAATAAACAGAATGAATAAAAAATATTCATTTAATGTATAAATAATAATTATATTTTATGGTTGGATTTTTTATATTTATGAATCATCAGTTCAAAATATAGGTATTTATTAAATAAATATTGGGTAGTATTTTAAAACGGTTCAATTAGAATCCAGAAATTCAACAAGAATACATCCTGGGGGAAACATCGTTTTTGGCGATGTTTACTTAAGAAAAATTAGCTTGAGGAACGCTCATGCAGATCGGAATCCCAACCGAAACTGTTATCGGTGAAAATCGTGTGGCTGCTACGCCAGAGACAGTAAAAAAGTTGATCAATGCTGGTCATAGTGTCGTTATTGAACGTGGAGCAGGGGTTAAAGCTGCTTATATAGATAGCGCTTATGAACAGGTTGGTGCAACCATAACCGATGATGCCTATCAGAATAGCCAGATTATTTTAAAAGTTCGGGCACCTAAAGGGGAGGAGATTCAGAAACTTTCTCCTCATACAACGGTTGTGGCAATGTTTGATCCATATCGTAATACTGAGCTTGATCAGTTTGCATCACAACAGGTTTCTGCATTTGCCCTTGAGTTGTTGCCCCGTACTTTGTCTCGTGCACAAAATATGGATGTACTGTCTTCACAGGCCAACTTGGCCGGTTACAAATCGGTATTGCTGGCGGCCAATGAATATCAACGTATGTTCCCAATGCTGATGACCGCGGCTGGTACTGTAAAGCCCGCCCGTGTAGTAGTCATGGGAGTGGGTGTTGCAGGCCTGCAGGCAATTGCAACAGCGAAGCGCCTGGGTGCAGTAGTTGAAGCAACTGACCTGCGTCCAACTGCAAAAGATCAGGTTGAGTCTTTGGGTGGCAAATGGCTGGATGTACCCATGTCTGCAGAAGAGCAGCAACGTGCTGCGGAAGCTGCAAAAAATGGTTACGGCTGGATGCCTGGTGAACAATATATTAAAGATCAGGCCGCTATTGTTGATAAAGCTGTTTCCAATGCCGATATTGTAATTACTACGGCACTGCTACCTGGCCGCGATGCGCCGCGTCTTATTAAAGCTGAAACTGTGGCCAAGATGAAACCGGGCTCAGTCATTCTGGATATGGCAGTTGAGTCAGGCGGTAATGTAGAAGGCTCTAAATGTGGTGAGACAGTCACGACCAGTAATGGTGTAAAAATTCTGGGTGTGCCGAATATTCCTGCCACTGTGGCGACAGAAGCTTCAGCATTGTATGCCCGTAATGTATTCAATTTTGTCGAAACCCTGTTTGATCAAGAAAAAAACTTTACGGTTAACCTGGAAGACGAAATTCAAAAAGCCCTGCTGGTCACTCACAATGGCCAAGTCCTGCTTAAACGTGGTTAAGGAGACTGCTCATGGTTGAAACTATTACAATTTTTGTCCTAGCCATCTTTGTGGGTTATTACGTGGTATGGGGCGTTACTCCGGCATTACATACACCGTTGATGGCAGTAACCAATGCACTTTCCTCAATTATTATTGTGGGTGCCATGATTCAGACAGTAGGTATGCCTGTGTTTGGTGTAGATGCAAATGTAGCGTTCCAGAGCATCAATGTAGTGAGTGTACTTGGTGCAATCGCAGTCTTTCTGGCCAGTATTAATATTTTTGGCGGTTTCGCTGTAACGGCACGCATGCTTGAAATGTTTAAGCCAAAGCAAAAGAAAAAAGAGGGCTAATAAATGGAATTTATTCGAGCAAATGCGGATTGGTTCTACCTGATTGGTGCCATTCTTTTTATTCTGACCTTACGCGGTTTATCAGGCCCTAAAACAGCGATTGCTGGTAACCGTTATGGCATGATTGCTATGGCGATTGCGGTAATCACTACATTCTTTGTTGCAGATCATCCAGTCATCTGGATGATTGTAGGAGCAATGGTACTGGGCGGGTTAATTGGTATTGCCCGGGCACGTACTGTACCGATGACTCAGATGCCGGAAACTGTAGCTTTAATGCATTCTCTGGTGGGTCTGGCAGCAGTTCTGATTGCGATAGCAGCCATTCTGCATAATAACCAGCTCAGCGCATTGTTTTTACAAAATGAAGCGGCCCTGACTGCTGCTGGAGTTGAACATGCCCATATGAACAAGGTTCACCTGTTTGAACTGTTTGTGGGTTGTTTTGTAGGTGCAATTACCTTTACAGCCTCAGTATTTGCTTACGGTAAACTGGCTGCAAAGAAATGGGCTAAAACGATCTCTGGTGGCTGGGTAAAACCAGTACAGGCGATTATCTTTATTGCCATGTTAGCATGCGGTTTTTACTTCTTTACAACAGGAAACATGCAGGCATTCTGGGCAATGACTATCTTGGCACTGGTCTTTGGCTGGGTATGGATTGCACCGGTTGGCGGTGGTGATATGCCGGTAGTGGTTTCGTTACTTAACTCTTTTTCTGGCTGGGCGGCTGCGGGTATTGGTTTTACCCTGGAAAATAATATGCTGATAGTGGCAGGTTCACTGGTGGGTTCATCAGGTGCTATTTTATCTTATATCATGTGTAAAGCCATGAATCGCTCTATCATTAATGTACTGTTTGGTGGCGCAATGGGCGGTACTGCGGTCGCAGGAAGTGCAGCCGCAGGTGAGCAGGTGCAGCGTAACCACCGTTCAGGTTCAGCTGATGATGCTGGCTTCCTGATGTCAAATGCAGACAGTGTAGTAATTGTGCCAGGTTATGGAATGGCGCAAGGCCGTGCGCAAAATGCGGTCAAGGAATTAGCCAATCTGTTAAAAGAGCAGGGTGTTACTGTACGGTTTGCAATTCATCCGGTTGCAGGCCGCATGCCGGGGCATATGAACGTTTTACTTGCTGAAGCTGATGTACCTTATGAAGATATTCTGGAAATGGATGAGATTAACTCAGATTTCCCAGCAACTGACGTGGTACTGGTAATTGGTGCAAATGATGTGGTCAATCCGGCTGCTAAAGATGATCCAAACTCGCCAATCTATGGTATGCCAATTCTTGAAGCGCATAAGGCACGTACTATCATGGTAATCAAACGTTCAATGGCAACTGGTTATGCTGGACTCGATAATGACCTGTTCTACAACGAAAAAACTATGATGATTTTCGGTGATGCGAAGAAAGTGGTCGAGGATATGACCAAAGCAATTAATGGCACGGGTCACTAATTTCTAAAAAATAATGAAAGCCATCTTAGGGTGGCTTTTTTTATAATCTTATTTAATGTAGGCAAACAAAATTTATTCTAAACTACTATATAGTATTCAATTTAGCTTTCCTCATCTGTTTTATGGTATTTATTAAAAATTAAAGAAATCATTTATAACCCTTTCTATTATTTATATTGAATCTACTGTCTTATAGACTGGCAGGGTTAAGCCTGCAGGTTTAATTTAAATTGCTATTTCTTTTATAAAAAATATATTAAAGAAAATAATTGATCTGTTTTACGCCTTATATCTTCTATCTTTAATCCGTATACCTTACTTAATAGGAGTAGTAATGCATAGTATATTTGCTCGAAATAAATACTTTTAAAATGGTGGGCAATATGCTGCCTCACCTTTTCATATTGAATGCGGGAGAATAGGGAGTTTTAAATATTGCTATTCAGGAGGATTTAACCGGTTTGAAATTTTATGCATTATTCGACTTAAACTGGTCAAAAAAAACAGATCATATCCAAAAAATAAGTGGCATATCGGTTTTTTAACAGCTTTATATAATGAATTATTAAAAAGGTATTAAATATAAAAAAGCGACCGAAGAGGTCGCTTTTTCAGGGAGTTTTACGCTACAGATTCGGGTGCATTACGCCATAAGCTTTCTAGATCGTAGAACTTACGTGCAGTAGGTAGCATCACATGTACCACTACATATCCTAAATCAATCAGGATCCATTCTGCATCACGTTCACCTTCAATACCTATAGGACGGAAACCGGCTTTACGTGCTTCATCAGCAACATTATCAGCCAAAGCTTTTACATGACGTGTTGATGTACCACTTGCGATTACAATTGCATCAGCAACATTACTGATTGAACTGACATCAAGTTCAATAATATCTTTAGCTTTTACATCGGTTAAAGCATTGTGCACAACTTTTAAGCATTCCTGCACACTCTGGCTTTGAGAATTCATGGCGAGATCGTAAGAATTAGACACGCTGGGCGATGGTTCTAAATTCATAAAAAACATATTTTCCAGACTATTATTCAGTATCTAATATAGCGCTTTTATGAACAGATTTCAAATTATCGCGCGTAACATTTTATGTATTAAATCTGATCAGGAAAATATTTATTTTTCCAGTGAAAAGAAGCGTTTGAGTGAGCTCTTGGTTTATACTCTGCGGCAATAAATCCTGAATATTTACTTTGCTTTAACCAAGTGAAAATCTCTGAATAAGAAATCTGGGCCGTATCAGGCTCATGTCGTCCCGGGCAGTCAGCAAACTGGATATGTCCAATTGAAGCAATATTTTCTTGCAAGGATGCCAACACATCTTCACCCATCATTGCCATATGGTAGCAATCATATTGCATTTTTAAGGCTGGATGGTTGACTGCTTCAAGCATTTCCTGAGCCTGTGCTATGTTTTGTACCAAGAAGCGTGGCATGTCTGTGGCATTGATCATCTCAAAAACTGGCTGAATTCCCTGCTCTGTCGCAAGGTGACAGGCCAGTTTCAAGTTGTGTGCCAAGGTGTTTAGACAAGGCAGTAAATCTGCATCTTCGGGCTGTTTGCCGGCCAGTATATTTATACTGGGTACTTTAAGTGCTATAGCATAATCAATGGCCTGTTCAAGAGCACGATGAAAGGCAATTTCCTGCCCCGGGACTCCTGCTAGGCCATTACCGCCTTGCATCAGGTCGCCAGCCGGTACATTGATCAGACATAGACCCAATTTGTATTTGTGCAGCTGTCTGGCAATCTGTTCTATTTCGAGCTCATAAGGAAACTGGATTTCGACATGCTGGAAGCCATGCGCATGAGCAAGTGCAAAACGCTCAATGAGTGGCACTTCAGTAAAGATCATAGACAGATTGACTGCAAGCTTGCTCATATTTTCATTCCTTGAACAATTAAGATTTGACCTGCTGAATCACGGTAGCCAGGTCTTTTTTCGCAAAACCATTTTGCTGGTGTGAAGTTAACTGTGTTAAGGCCTGCTTTGCTACAGGTATATCAAGTTTGAACTGTTCTGCCAGCTTAACTGCATTTCCTAGATCTTTTGATAAAGTCTGCACTTTCCATTGTACCGGTTCAAATACATGAGTAGCCATACGCGGAGCAAGAATCTGAAACGGTTTTGAGTCGGCAAAACCACCTGCAAGTGCAGGAGCTAATAGCCGGGTATCAACACCAGCCTGTTCTGCTAGTGCAACTGCTTCGGCAATTAATGTACTGTTGGCCGCAACAATGAGCTGGTTGCAGATTTTGGTCGCCTGACCTGTGCCTGTTTCTCCCATACGAGTCACACGTTGTGACAAAACATTGTAGACTAAGGTGAGGTCCTGAATTTTTTCAGCATTTCCACCAGCGAAAATCACTAGTGTTCCCTGTTCGGCTCCTGCTGTACCCCCTGATACGGGAGAGTCAATCCAGTTGACATGTTGCCGTCGGGCTGCCTGTGCCAGTTCCAGGGTTTTATCTACTGATAGACTGGAAAAATCTACAATGGTCTGGCCGGGTTTTAAATAGGGCTGGATCTGGTTGAAAACTTGCTGGACAGCCTGATCATCTGCCAGACAAGTCAGAATAATTTTATAACGTCCCAGTTGCTCCAGATCTAATGCTTTTGCACCTGTGTCAAGCAGGGGGGCGCAAGCAGAAGCTGTCCGGTTCCAGACTGCGACCTGAAAGCCGGCATGAATCAGGCGTGCAGCCATGCGGCTTCCCATCAGTCCCATGCCTAAAAATGCTATTGGAGTGTCACGGTTAAAACTCATCAGTCTCGCTCTCTATTATTTGTATTGACGCGGCAGATATTCAATTTCAGGACGTTTATCTTTTTGACGGGCAAGACGTGTGTTTTTTGCTAGTAATAACTTGAATTGCCAGATTTTTTCTAGCCGTAATGACTGTTTTGGCTGATGTTGCATTGCTTCCAGAACCCGTTTTGCAGCCAGTAAAGCATCAGGTGAGCGTTGCAGCATTTCTTGTGCCAAAGCTTGAGCCCGTACTAGAGGCTGTTCATCCAAATGAGTTACTAAACCAATTTCTTTGGCATATTGAGCTTTGAAAATCCGTGCGGTCAGTGTTAATTCCTTAGCCAGATCTATACCCACCAGACCTTTTAAAGAACGTGACAGACCCATATCAGGAACTAGGCCCCAGCGACTTTCCATGATCGACATCTTTGTTTCAGGGTGGGCAATGCGAATATCGGCAGCCAGTGCAAGCTGCATTCCAGCACCAAAACAGAAACCTTCGAGGGCTGCAATTACCGGAACTGGCAGGTTTTGCCAGACCAGAAAGGCTTTCTGGAAAAGGCTTTGACCGGGTTTGAGCAGCTCCCAAACAGCATAGGCCCGGTTTTTAGGATTATTGAGGTCACCCAGATCAATACCCGCGCTAAATACATTGGCCTCACCTGTTAGAATAACACAGCGGATGGAACGATCTTTTTCTATAGTTTTGGCTGTACTGACCAGTTCACGTAACAAAGCAAAACTCATTGCATTACGTTTCTCTGGCCGGTTCAGATAGACTATCGCTATCCCATTATTTTTTTCTATACGCAGTAGTGCCATTTTTCTAACTCTTATTTTCTCTCTTGAGGCTGAGCATACCATTGCATGACCTCAGATGCATGACAGCCGAGTCACGTAAATGAGCTGTGTCTTGCATTTAAGTCAATTAATTTGCTTTAAGAAGCATCCAGAATGTGCCGGGCAGCAGTCTCAACTTCATGAATGATTGCTGTTAGTTCATCAAAACGGTTTAAGGTTTCCTGAATAAAAGCTTCATCTGCCTTACGGCGTTCTTTGCGCAAGGTAGAGACAAACTGTTCAAAACTTCCGCTGGTCTCCTGTAACTTGGGCGTACCTACATAACGGGTGGCGCCATATAGACGGTGCAGTACATGTTCAAGCTGGGGAAAATCTTCCAGCTCAATCAATTGCTGCATTTCAGCCAGTTCAGCCGGAAAACTGTCCACCAACATCTTAAGCAGATCATGGGCCAGGTCTTCCTTGTTCGCTGCCAGTTGAAGGCTTTGTTGCCAGTCCAGAACTTCAGGGTCTAGAGCATCAAGTAAAATACCGCTTTCAATTGCGGGAGGCTGATTAAACTGATTATTGGTCCACTGCGTCAGGATATGAATCAGCTGATCAATTTGAATGGGTTTGGTGACATAGTCATCCATCCCTACTTTCAGCAGTTTATTTTTTTCATCGGCTAAAGCATGAGCAGTCAGGGCGATAATCGGTAGATGGACTTCTCCCTCTAGCGTTGACTCCAGTGAGCGGATAGCCCGGGTGGTGTCAATTCCCGACATTACCGGCATCTGGATATCCATAAAGATCAGGTCAAATAGTTTTTCTTTGCGCTCAATCTGATGATGCAGGATATCTAGTGCTTCCTGCCCACTGAGCGCTTTGGTGGTTGTAACGTTAAGCTCGCCTAGTAATGCCTCAAGTACAATCAGATTTGGTAAGTGATCATCGACAGCCAATATATGCAAGCCACGGCCATTAAAACTTTCAAGGCTATCCTGTTCAAATACTGGCTGGTTGCTGAGTAGCTGAATTAATGCGGTACGGCTAAGAGGCTGATACAGAGGACGTGCACGATATTCAGTAAGAATATTCGGCTCAAGCACCATCTGGTATCCATAAACAGCAAGATGTCCCGAATAGCGGCTACGAATTTCTTTTAGTAATGCTTCACTGTCACCACTATGGTCTACAATGAGCCAAGTATTCTCACTCTGGTCTTTTAGCTGGTTCAGGCGGCTGAACAGATCCAGGATTGACTGTGTCTCAGTATGCTTAACCTGATAATTTTCCAGATAATGACGCAATACGTTAGCAGTAGCTGGATGGGCCAAGAAGGATAAAACATGAATATGTTCGAAATTCGGATGTTGCTGTTCATGCTCATCTTCTACGCCAAACATGGCGGTAAACCAGAATGTTGAGCCCTTTTCTGTAGGTGCACGCTCCTGATTATCTTCAAATCCGATTTGTCCCTGCATCAGGTGTACTAACTGTTTAGAGATTGCAAGCCCTAGACCTGTTCCTCCAAACTGGCGTGTTACCGAAGTATCACCCTGTGAGAAAGACTCAAACAGTTTTTTGCGATCAGTACCGCTCAGACCAATGCCGCTATCCTGCACACTGAAATGTAAGAGACATTGTTCCATACCATCTTGTTCCATCCGCGCCCGGACAATAATCTCGCCATCTGGGGTGAATTTGATTGCATTGGAAATCAAATTGGTCAGAATCTGCTTGAAGCGCAGTACATCACCTACAATATATTGCGGAACATCATCACCATAATAAAATGCCATATCGATCTGTTTTTGTGCGGCAAGGGGTGACAGCATATCCATTACATCAAAAATAGCTTCCTCAAGGTCAAATGGTGCAGTTTCAAGCTCAAGCTTACCGGCATCAATTTTAGAAAAATCCAGTACATCGTTAATCAGGGCCAGCAGGTGAGCAGAAGATTTACGGATAGTCTGCAAATACAGATTCTGCTCATTGCTAAGATTATCCTGCCTTAGCATCAAGTGAATAAAACCGTCAATACTGTTTAGTGGGGTACGTAACTCATGCGAGATATTGGCTAGAAATACTGACTTGGCCTGATTTGCAGAAATTGCCTGATCGCGTGCCTGGCGATAAGTAATATTCTGAACCTCTAAAGTATCCAGTGTCCGGCGCAGGTCATCCTCAGTCTGTTCGGTATGTTCTTTTAGCTCCAGAAAGCTAAAATGTAGGCGTTTCACTACATTGGCAATATCGCGCTGTAAGAGTCTCAGCTCGCCAGTACTGTTAATAATAATGTGCTGGTCTAAAGTATCGACATTTAACCGCTGTAGCTGCATGCGGATCTCATACATCGGTGCAATCCAGCGCCGTGAATAAAAATTCAGGCACAGTAACAGCAATAATAAGGTTAAAAGCCCGGTAGCGATCAACACTATCATGACCCGGTAACGCGCAATTTCCAATGGCTGGTTGTCCATTTCAATAACCAGCCAAGCTTTATTGGCTGGATCAGAAGATATCTGCAAGCCATAAAGATGATTGTGATGATAGGAAACAGGTCCAAAAAAGATAGAGTTTTGTGGAGGCTTTATTTGGGATGGCTCGCTTTGGAAGCCTATATCCAAATAGCTTTTACCATTTTTATCAATAATCATGGCACCTTGCAGGTGCTGCTCAATAAACATGTACTGTAGAATGTTACGTGCTTGAGTGTAACGGTCGGGGTTTTGACTAAGCAAATAAAACAACTGCTGGGCTACATGCTCATAGCGAGTCAGAATTGCAGTGGCTGTATGGCGCTGCTGGGCCTTAGCCGCATTCGAAGTTTCAGTTAAAACCAGTGCCGCGCCAACACATGCAAGAACCATAATGGGGACAAAAATCAAGGCAATAAGCTGCCCATAGGCATGATTTAAATGTAGGCGCTTGGATAGTTTCTTATTCAGATTCGACATGGCTTGAGCTGTTCATTCCCCATGCAGGCATATTAGCATGCTTTATATAAAACTGGCCGTGCATTAAGTGGTTTTAAGAAAAGCACGTTAAATGAGTGCAGGCGCAAGCATTTTTTCATACAATACTGATCACCTCGATATAGGTGCATACAATGACAACGATGACCCCTGACTTTACCGCGGATGAATTTCTGCTGGACTATTATGTTGGAAAAACTCCACTGGTACGTTTACAGCGCTTGGCTAACCACACTCGAGCGACTGTGCTGGCCAAGCTTGAAGGAAATAATCCAGCTGGCTCGGTAAAAGACCGCCCTGCTTATAATATGATTATGCAGGCTGAAAGGCGTGGACAGATCAAACCGGGTGATACGCTCATTGAAGCCACAAGTGGAAATACCGGTATAGCGCTAGCAATGGTAGCGGCTATGCGTGGTTATAAAATGAAGCTGATCATGCCGAGCAATATGAGTCAGGAACGTAAAGATGCTATGCTGGCTTATGGTGCTGAGCTGATTGAGGTGACACCACAGCAGGGAATGGAAGGTGCCCGTGACCTCGCGCTGCAAATGGAGCAGGACGGTAAAGGTCTGGTGCTTAACCAGTTTGGAAATCCGGACAATGTAGAGGCCCATTATCTCACCACAGGACCAGAAATCTGGAAACAGACGGGGGGTAGAATTACCCATTTTGTCAGCTCTATGGGTACGACCGGTACCATTATGGGGGTATCAAAATATCTTAAAGAGCAGAACCCGGATATCCAGATTGTGGGCTTGCAGCCATCTGAGGGTTCAAGTATTGCAGGTATTCGCCGCTGGCCCGAACAATATCTTCCTACAATTTTTGACCGTAGCCGTATTGACCGCACGATCGACATTCCACAGATTGAGGCTGAACGCACTATGCGCAGATTGGCCCGGGAAGAGGGAATTAGTGCCGGAACTTCATCAGGTGGAGCGGTCTGGGCTTCTTTACAGCTTGCAGAAGAAAATCCGGATGCCGTCATCGTTTGTATAATTTGTGATCGTGGTGACCGTTATCTGTCTACCGGTTTGTTTTCAGCTGAAGATAAATAATTATTCAAGAGAATTACATGCGCTTACCTGTCCTGATTTTTGATATCGAAACACTGACCGACTTGAAGGCAGGTGCGCACCTGTACAATCTGGATTTACCGGATGATGAGCTTGAACAGGCTTTGATTAAGCTGCGTCGCCAAGAAGCAGGGACCGATTTTCAGCGTCTGTCTTTACACGAGATTGTCTGTATTTCAGGCCTCTGGGTTGATGAACATGGCATGCGGCTATTTTCTTTTAGTCAGGAGCAGTATGCTGAGGCAGAGATTCTCAGAAAGTTTCTTTCCATTTTTGAAAAGCGTCATCCAACTCTGGTGAGCTGGAACGGGTCACAGTTTGACTTACCCGTTATTTTATTTCGCACCATGTATCATGGTCTTTCTGCTCCGAGCCTGTTTGATCAGGGCGAAATTGATATTCAGAAGCGCTATAATAATTACCAGAACCGTTATCATCACCGTCATGTCGATCTAATGGACGTGATGGCCATGTTTAATGGTCGCAATTTTCAGAAACTTGATGACGCTGCACAATTGCTGGGTTATCCGGGCAAGCGTACAGAAGGTTACCGAGTGTCTGAGCAGGTACAGCATGGTGAATGGCTAGAGCTAAGCCAACACTGTGAAGGAGATGTGCTAAATACTTGGCTGATCTATCTGCGCTGGCTACTTTTGAAAGGTCAATTGCTTGCAGAGGATCATCGTTTCTGGATTCAATCCACAATTGCGTATTTAAGCCAGCAGCCGCAACAGGCCGAGTTTGTTCGCCTGTGGCAAGACAGTTCGCAGCATACCGAATTTACTTCACATTATATTTTTCCTACAGTTAGAGATTAGGTTATTTCCTTGAGACACAAAGCTAAACCGCGTTCGGCTCAACCTGCGCATTATGTATTTAAGGTTGAGGCGCTTTCCCATGAAGGACGGGGTATTGCACACTATGGAAATGAGCCGGGACATCCGGCAGAAAAGCAGGGTAAAAAGGTTTTTATTACCGGTGCTTTGCCAGGAGAAACTGTTCAGGCCCGAATCACCCATCACACCAAAAGATTGGAAGAAGCAGACAGTGTTCAATTACTGAGTGAGCCATCCTCATATCGGATTGAACCCGTCTGTCCGCATTTTGGTCTATGCGGAGGATGCAGTCTTCAACATATGCACCCAGATGAACAGATCCGTTTCAAGCAAGACGTCCTGGCTTCACATCTTAAGCATTTTGCTGCCATTGAACCTGAAGAGTGGCTACCCGCTTTACGTTCGACCCGAGAAGACTACCGTCGTAAAGCCCGTATAGGGGTGCGATTTTTAGCTAAAGAGCAAAAGCTGAAATTTGGTTTTCGTGAGCGTCAAACTAATCATCTGGTTTCTATTCAGACTTGCAAGGTACTGGACCGAGCTATGGCTGACCACTTAAATGGGCTACAATTGTTACTCGAAAGTCTAACAGCCAAAGCAGCCATTGGGCATATAGAATTGGCCATGGGTGATCACGATATTGCTTTGGTCATTCGTAATATAGAGAAATTACCTCAAGTTGATGTCAACCAATTAACACAATATGCGTTAAGCAGGCAGTGGCAACTGTATTTGCAGCCTGCTGGACCAGAGAGTTTGTATCGGGTAGATCAGCCGGATGCATCAAAGTATTTGCATTATCGTCTGGAAGAGTTCGATATCGATTTTGCTTTTTCTCCACTAGATTTTACTCAGGTTAACTCTACGGTGAACTCGCAAATAGTCAGTCTGGCATGTAATTTGCTAAATCTACAGCCAGGTGAGCGTGTACTTGACCTGTTTTGTGGATTAGGAAACTTTTCTTTACCTCTGGCTCGCTGTGTAGGTGAGACCGGTCAAGTAATTGCTGTAGAGGGAAGTGAAGATATGGTTAAACGCGGTACTGAAAATGCCCGTAGCAATGAATTATTGAACGTGCATTTCTATTCACAAGATTTAACAAAAGATTTTTCTTCTCATTCTTGGGCAAAGCAGGGTTTTGATGCATTATTAATTGATCCTCCGCGGGCAGGAGCAGAAGAAGTAATGCATTATCTTCCTAATTTTAATGCGAAAAGAATCGTTTATGTTTCATGTAATCCAGCAACTCTGGCAAGAGATGCAGGTATTTTGGTAGAGCATGGGTATCAGTTAAAAAAAGCTGGTGTGATGGATATGTTTACTCATACCGGGCACGTAGAATCAATTGTGTTATTTGAAAAAATTAACAAGATAACCGATTAAAAAACATGAGTTACATGTGTATAGGAGAAGGGTATGGTCACAGTACGTGAGCAGCTTCCTGGACGACTAACCGAGTTGTCTGATGAAGCGACTGTCGAGCATGCCGAAGAAGCACAGCTGGATTTAGTCTCATGGCTAGACCGTGTGCGTGATATTCTGGGTGGGGCAGAGCTGAAGCAGCTAGAAGAAGTCGCTCAGCTAACATTAGAAAAAGAGCTGGAAACCAACGTCAATCACCGATCCAACACCTTTTATACCGGTGTGGAAATGGCAGATATTCTGGCGCATCTGCATGTAGATGAAGATACGCTCTCAGCGGCTATGTTGTACCGCAGTGTACGTGAAGGGATTACCAGTCTTGAACTGGTGCAGGAACGATTTGGTGAGAATGTCTATAACTTGGTCAAGGGCACCTTGGCCATGGGTAAACTCTCTGAACTGATTGAAAAAAATAAACGTCTCGAAGATCATTTTAATAATAATCAGCGCGAGCATTTGACCGGCATTTATAAAATGCTGATTTCAGTCACTGAAGATGTGCGTGTGGTCTTAATTAAGCTGGCTGAACGTACGTATGCCTTGCGTGAACTGGCTAAGTCTTCTAAAGAGCGTCAGGAGCGGGTAGCACGGGAAATTCTGACGATTTACTCGCCACTGGCGCACCGTTTGGGCATTGCACAGCTTAAGTGGGAGCTTGAGGATCTGGCATTTCGCTACTTGGCTCCTGAGCGTTATAAAGAAATTGCATCTTTACTCAATGAAAAACGTCTGGAACGTGAACATTATATTCAATTTGTCATCGATAAACTGAAAAATGAACTGGCTGATTACGGGATCGAGGCAGAGATTACCGGCCGTGCCAAACATATTTATTCAATTTACCGTAAGATGAAAAGCAAGAGCTTAAGTTTTGATCAGCTCTATGATATTCGTGCTTTGCGGGTACTCGTGCACAGCGTACCAGAGTGTTATCACGCTCTCGGGATCGTGCATCAAATCTGGCGACATATACCGCATCAGTTCGATGACTATATTACCAACCCTAAAGGCAATGGTTACCGCTCCTTGCATACCGCAGTAATTGCAGAAAATAAGTCTCTAGAGGTTCAAATCCGGACTTATGACATGCATGAAGAAGCTGAGCTTGGTGTATGTTCACACTTTAACTATAAGGAAGGTTCTAAAACCACTGACCATTCCTTTAATCATCGCTTGCATTCTTTACGGGCGGTTCTTGAGCATTATCAGGAGCGTAATGAAAGTAGTGGCTATCAGCAGAGTGATGAAACCGAGAATTTTGAGCATATTCAAGAATTTGAGGATTTTGAGAAAATTTATGTCTTTAGCCGTGATGGTGACATTAAAGAATTACCCCGGGGTTCGACCGTACTTGATTTTGCCTACCATGTACATACTGAAGTCGGCAACAAATGCTATGCCGCACGGGTCAACCAGCGTTACGTCCCTTTAACCTACAGCCTGAAAACAGGTGAGCAGGTAGAAATTCTTACCAAAAAAGACCGGGAACCGAACCGGGACTGGCTGGTGAATTCTCTAGGTTATATTCGCACCGCGCGAGCACGCGATAAGTTGCGTCACTGGTTCAGACAGCAGGACCGGAGCAAAAATCTTGAAGTGGGGCGTGATCTGCTGAATAAAGAGTTATCGCGTCTGGCAATTCATCCAAAGAGCATTGATTTAAGTGATTATTGCAATCATTTTAACGTTAAAAGTGGTGATGATATTCTGATTGGGCTGGTGAATGGAGACCTGAGCCTGCATGCCCTGATTAATCAGGTGAACCGGCACATGCATCTGGATCAGGACGAGCCTGAGCTGGTACTCAAACCGACACTGAATCCACGTGCCAGTCATACTTTATCGGCGCATGGTATCCTGATCGACGGGCTGGACAATGTCGAGTTGCATATTGCCCAATGCTGTCAGCCAGTACACGGTGAAAGTATTGCAGGTTATATTACCTTAAACCGAGGAGTCAGCATTCATAAGGTGGGATGCCCGGATTATATGCGTATGATCAGTCAAGAGCCTGAGCGTGCAGTTGAAGCAGACTGGGAAATGCAGCCTACTCGTGGCCAGAGTGTGCAGATTGTGGTAGAAGCCTATGACCGTCGTGGTTTGCTTAAAGATCTGACTCAGGTCATCTTTGCAGACCAGATCAATATCCGGCAGGTCAATACTATCTCTGAAGCTGATGGTATTGCCAATATGAAGTTGTTGATTGAGGTTAAAGGGCTAGCACAATTATCACGTTTGCTTGCCCGTTTGGAGCAGCAACCAGGAATTATCAGCGCACGCCGTCTGGTTCAAGGTAGTTAGATCTAAAATTTCTGAAAAAATATGCTTCCAGCGAGAAGCATATTTTTATTTTAATCGGTAGATCGGTAGAAGTAGAAATTTTTTAATCTATTTTTTTCGGCTTAAAGCTAAATTGGTCAGGCGGTTTATAAATTGCGGGCTGATCTGTGAAAGCTGAAAAAGAAATTTGGTTTTTAGGCCAACTGGCTGATGTGTAGGAGTTAAAAAAGTAGTTTTCATATTGGCAAGCTGATAAATTTTTTGAGCAACATCTTCTGGTGTCAACGAAATACCCATATTCTGGATGGTGCCGGCATCCATATCTTTTACCATAGCAGTCTGCACAAATAATGGCATAACATCTAAAACACGAATTCCAAATTTTTGCCACTCTACATCAAGCCCTTCGGTAATACCGCGTACTGCAAACTTGCTGGCTGAATAGGAAACCAGGTCAGCCTGTCCATAAATAGCTGAGGCAGAAGAGAGGTTGATCACGCGGGCAAAAGTGGCTGTTTTTAAGTAAGGTAGAACTGCATGGCAACCATTTATCACACCCTTAATGTTAATGTCAACTGTACGGTGATGGGCAGAAATTGGTGTATTTTCAAAAGCACCAGAGTATAAAACTCCTGCATTATTAACCAGAATATTGAGTTCTCCAGCCCAGCTAACAAATTCGTCTAATGCCATGTTCCATTGATGATAGTCGGAAACATCCAGTTGCCCCGCCATTGCATTGGATCCTAAAGCTTGTGCCAATTGCTGTGCTTGTGCGTAGTTAATATCATATAGACCAACTTTGTAACCCTTCTGGTAGAAGAGCCGTGCAACTGCGGCGCCAATTCCTTGAGCTGCACCACTGATCAATATACTGTGTGTCATACTTATTCTCTTTATTGATATTTTAATTATTAACAATCAGCCTGACTGTTATTGCAGGCCTATCTTAACAAAAGCCACATGATTTGGCACAGGTGAATGTAAAGCAGGACAAAAGATGAAAAATTCAGAGCAGTCAATTAAGGAGCTATTGGCGATTATGCAGGAACTCCGGCAAAAATGCCCATGGGATCGCGAACAGACACCCTTGAGCCTGACACGCTATGCAATTGAAGAAGCCTATGAGGTCGAAGCCGCAATACGTGAAGGCGATATAAGCGAAATCCGTGATGAACTGGGAGATCTGCTGCTACAGGTAGTATTCCAGGCACAGATGTACAGTGAACAAGGTGCATTTGATTTTCAGGATGTGGTCCAGGCGATTTGTCAGAAACTTGTGCGTCGTCATCCCCATGTGTTTAAAACTGAACAATGTGATCGTCTAACTCAAGAAGATGTCAGCCAGCTCTGGCAACAGGTTAAGCAGCAGGAAAAACAAGGTAAGCCTGCTGCCCGACTAAATGAAATCAAGCATGGCCCAGCATTAGTTCAGGCCGAACAAATACAGAAGAATGTGGCAAAAATCGGTTTTGATTTTCCGGATGTAAATAGTGCTTATAGGAAACTTGAAGAGGAGTTGCTCGAACTGAAAGAGGCGATATATCATCAAAATTCCGATGAAATTATGGATGAGTTTGGCGATTGTCTATTTTCACTGATCAATGTAGGCCGTAAACTTCATGTTTCCAGTGAGATGGCTTTACTTTCAACCATCCATAAATTTAGAACCCGTTTTGCTTTTATCGAGGATCAGGCCATACAGCAACAGCGAACTTTAGAACAGCTGAGTCTGGAAGAAATGGATCAACTCTGGGAGCAAGCTAAACAACAATTAAAATGAAGAGCTCTATATCGTGATGAAAAAAATCAATAAATTTTTCCGGTTAAAAGAAATATTATCTCTAATGTTGGGTTTGCTGGGGTGTCTCTGGCTAGCAAGTGCCGGTCAGGTACAGGCGCAACAGTTTGATGATTCTTATTTGAAATGGAAAAACCAGCAATTGGATCATGACCGCCGCTTATTGCAGCAAACTGGTTCAATGATGATGTCATCGGGACCAGCAGCCCAGATCAGTACAGAAAAAGTAAGCCTGAACCGTGGTACTGCTGATCAGTTGCAGCAGGTACTGAGCGGCGTGGGCGAAAAGAAAGCTCAGGCAATTGTGGAATATCGTAACAAAAATGGAAAATTCAATAGCATCGAAGATTTGCAGAAGGTCAAAGGCATTGGGCCCAAGCTATTTGAAAAAAATAAATCGCGTCTGACATTGTAAGTTGTTACGCTAGTTGATATAAGAACTCAACAAACAATAGGGCAATATTGAGATTCAAATTGCCCTTTAATCATGTTGGAGCTATGATTACAGCATCTTAGCAAATTTACGTCCTGACGTAGGAGACAGCGTCTTTTGCAAACTTTGCGCGCGTCAAAATGTGGTTTATCAACCACTCAATTACCTTCTTCTATTTTAGATGTTATCGAAAGTTTAACCAAGGCCGGTTATGAAGCTTATATCGTTGGTGGCGGTGTAAGAGACCTGATGCTGGGGTTAAACCCTAAAGATTTCGATGCTGTAACCAATGCAACTCCTTCACAGATCAAGGATGTATTTGGGCGTCGCTGCCGTATTATTGGCCGCCGTTTTGAATTGGCTCATGTGTATTCTGGCCGTGAACTGATTGAAGTGGCAACTTTTCGTGCTCCTCCTAAAAAAGCTGTGACCAGTGCCTCAGGCATGATCCTGCGTGATAATAACTGGGGCAGTATCGAACAAGACTTTTCCCGCCGTGATTTTTCTATTAACGCCCTGTATTATCAGCCGCATAAAGGTATTGTGCTTGATTTTTGTGATGCGGTTCAGGATATCAAAAATAAAACCTTGCGTTTGCTTGGTGATCCGGTACAGCGTTTTGAAGAAGATCCAGTACGGATGCTACGCACTTTGCGTTTTGCAGCTAAACTGAATTTCAAAATTGATCCAGCTATTCTGAAAATTTTTACAGCCGAGCTGGCACAACTGCTCCGTGATGTGTCTCCGCACCGTTTGTATGACGAATCACAAAAGCTGTTTACTATGGGGCATCTGGCACGTGTGCTACCGATGCTTATTGATTTTGATATCTGGAAGCAGTTATTTGCAGATATCCGCCCGAATATTACTGCCTTTATAGAGTTGGCTGCGAAAAATACTGATTATCGTATTCAGATCGGTAAAACTATTAATCCAGCATTCTTCTATGCTGTACTACTTTGGGAGCCCTTCCTGGAGCGCTATGAATTTTATAGCGGTAAGGGTATTGTCGCTGCTGAGGCGCGTGCTCAGGCTGGGCTGGATGTACTTAAGCGTCAAGCCACACGTACTGTTATTCCACGTTTTGCAGAAACCTTTATTCGTGAAGTCTGGGAAATGCAGAGCCGGTTGCTAAATCCGAAACCTCAGCAAATTGAAGCCTTGGCCAGCCATGCGCGTTTCCGTGCCGGCTTTGACTTTTTATTATTGCGTGAGAAGGCAGGGGACCCAACGACTCAGGGAATGGGGCAATGGTGGGATGCTTACCAGAATATGGGAGCTGATGAAAAAGAAAAAACTATTAGTCAGTATAACCGGCAGCGTGCCAAGAATCGCCGTAAACAGAACGAAGATGTACTGGATGAAGTAAAGCACCTGGAAATTGAACCCTTAGTCGATATCCCCGAACCGCGTAGCCGACGTGCTAGAAAAACACGTAAGCCGGAGGTTGATCATGAAGCGGTTAAAGCAGCAGAATCTGTGGGAGACTTCAATAGTGATCATCCGATTATGAAGCGCAAACGGGTAAAGCGTGACCTCAGTCAAGTGGTATTTGGACCAACACAATGAGTACCATTGCTTATATTGGCCTAGGCAGCAATCTCGGTGACTCACGCCAGATTTTAACTCAAGCTGTATCAAGACTTAGTACGTTGGGGCCGGTAAAAGTTTCCAGGTTATATCAGAGTCCGCCTATGGGGCCTCAAGACCAGCCGCATTATTATAATGCCGTAGCACAGCTTGAAACTGTGCTTGAGCCTTTGCCTCTATTAGATCAGTTGCAAGCTTTTGAGCAGGAAGCCGGGCGGGTGCGTCTACGCCGGTGGGGCGAGCGGACACTAGATCTGGATCTTTTGCTTTATGGTCAGCAGTCTATACAACATGAACGGCTGAATGTGCCACATATTGGTCTGCTGGAGCGGGATTTTGTCGTTATTCCACTGCTTGATCTGGATGCGAGTCTCAGCGTAAACGGACAGCTACTTCAACAACTGGATTTGGTCCAGCAATCAGAACTTACTGTTTTGGCCGATGAACAATGGGCCAGCATTTAATCTATATATTTAAGATACTGTGCAAGAGGATATCTTCATGATTAGTCTGAGTGATTTAAGACAGTTCAAAGCTCAGGGGCGTAAATTTTCTTGCCTGACTTGCTATGATTCCAGTATGGCAAAAGCCATGGAACTTGCTGAAATTGATTCTATTCTGATTGGTGATTCACTGGGAATGACAATTCAGGGTCATGACTCAACATTACCGGTACTGGTTGAAGATATGGCTTATCATACTGCGGCAGTGCGTCGTGGTAATCAGCATGCCATGATTATGACTGATCTTCCTTTCATGAGTTACGCCACTCTGGAAGATGCGCTCAAAAATGCTCGCATCGTAATGCAGGCCGGTGCTCAGATGGTCAAGATTGAAGGTGGGGCATGGTTATCTGAAACAGTACAGAATCTGACCCGTAATGGTATTCCGGTTTGTGTACATCTTGGTCTAACGCCGCAGTCTGTTCATGTTCTCGGTGGTTACAAGCTACAGGCAAAAAGTCGTGAAGCCGCTGATCAGCTAATTGCTGACTGTAGAGCATTAGTTGAAGCAGGGGCAGCGGTATTATTACTCGAATGTGTACCTGCCCAGCTGGGTAAAGAAATTACTGAACTGTTTCCGCATACTCCAGTGATCGGTATTGGTGCTGGTGCAGAGACGGATGGCCAGGTATTGGTCGTACAGGATATGTTGGGACTGTCTTTTGGGCGTGTAGCACGCTTTGTGCGTAATTTTATGAAAGAGCAAAGTGGTGAAACTGCAATTCTGGATGCTTTCAAGGCCTACCATCAGGCAGTACAGAATCAGTCTTTTCCAGCTAGAGAACATACTTTCCAGGTTGAGTTGTAATTTATGAAAACTGAAGTGACCATTCAAGGATTAAGTGCCTCTCTAAATCCTGCTCGTACAGCGCGTAAAATTATCGGTTTTGTACCGACTATGGGAAATTTACACGAAGGTCATCTGAATTTAGTGCGTGAGGCACGTAAATTATGTGATGTTATTGTCGTCAGTATTTTCGTAAATCCAATCCAGTTTGGACCGAATGAAGATTTCGAAAATTATCCGCGTACCCTGGAGCAGGATAGTCACCTGCTGGCAGATGCTGGCTGCGATATAATTTTTGCACCAAGTGTAGAGCAAATGTATGGTTCACAACCTCGTCTGACCAATATTAGCGTGGGTAAAATTACGGATGATCTGTGTGGGAAATCACGTCCGGGTCACTTCGATGGTGTAGCTGTAGTCGTAACCAAGCTGTTTAATATAGTACAGCCGAATTATGCATTTTTTGGCCAGAAAGATTATCAGCAATTGGCAGTCATTCGCCAGCTGGTACGTGATTTGAATTTGCCTCTCGAGGTCATTGGAGTGCCAATTACCCGAGCTACAGATGGACTGGCTTTGAGTTCACGTAATGGTTATCTGAGTACTGAAGAACGTCAGCTTGCTCCGTCAATTTATCAAAGTTTAAAAAATGCTGAACTCGAGTTACAGCAGGGCCAAGCTTTGTCACAAGTGTTAGATCATGTGAAAAGTCAATTGACACAGGCGGGTCTGGTTGTGGAGTATGTAGAGGCGCGCACGCCTGAGCTCCAGGCTGTACATGAGTTTAATCAGAGTCTTGTATTGTTTGTAGCAGCCAAGCTTGGAAATACACGTCTGATTGACAACTTGCAGGTCAATTATTCTCACTGAAGCATAAAGATATAATAAGGACAGTTATTGCCATGAAGCGTATTTTGATCGTGACAGGACAATCCGGTTCAGGAAAATCATCTGCATTGCAGGTTCTTGAAGATTTGGGTTATTACTGTATCGACAACCTGCCATTGGCATTGCTGACAGAAATTGTTTTAAAATTAGATCGTGAAAATAATCTTGAGCAGCTGGCACTTGGTGTAGATGTACGTAGTACCCGGGCCGATTTACAAGAATTTGATCAGGTTTTTGAGCAGTTACAACAGCATGGGTCAGTTGATGTCATTTATCTGACTACACAGGATCAGGAACTGATTGCGCGATTTAGTGCTTCACGACGTCCGCATCCTTTGGCGAGCCGGTTTAAGAGCCTGAATGAATGTATTCAGGAAGAGAAACAGCTGCTCATGCCTATTCAGTTTCGTGCCACTGTACATATTGATACGACTGATAAAAGTGTACATGACCTGAAACACACCTTGCTTTCAAAATTGGGGCAAGCTAACCGTTTAATCCTGATTTTACAGTCATTCGGTTATAAGCATGGTATTCCATTAGATGCAGATTATGTATTTGATGTAAGGCATTTGCCCAACCCGCATTGGGACCTGGAATTACGCAAGTATTCGGGACTGGATGAGCCGGTAAGAAAATTCCTTGAATCAAGTGATCAACCCAATGAGATGTTCTTGGATATTTACCACTTTCTCAACAAGTGGCTCCCGGCCTTCGCCAAAGGCCATCGTCATTATATGACAGTATCAATCGGATGTACGGGTGGGCAACATCGTTCAGTTTATATCGTGGATAGACTAAAAAAATCGCTTGAGGCACAATGGTCTATTCAGGTCTTACATAGAGAAATGAAGCACTGGTCATGATTGATACAACAGTTGACGTAATTAACAAACTAGGTTTACATGCGCGTGCATCAGGTAAGTTGATTGAGGTTACGACCAAGTTTCGTTCTTCAATTCAGATCGGTAAAAATGATAAACTGATTGATGCAAAAAATATTATGTCCTTACTCATGCTTGGTGCAGGTAAGGGTACCACTTTGCGAATTGTGATTGACGGTCCGGATGAAGAAAAAGCTTTATCGGAAATTCAGGCATTATTTGCAGCAAAATTTTATGAGGCTGAATAACTGTGGCGCGTCGTCCAACACGTTTTACTGAAGAAGACTTTGAAGTTTTAGAGGGACGTGCAAGTAAAACTGAACAAAAAAAAGCAGTTCAGCGCATGGCTGCTTTAGGTGCACAACTGGCAGAGCTGCCACGTAAGCAAATTGAGAAGCTGCCGGTAGAAGAGCGTTTAATAGACGCTTTACTGGAAGTTGAATCAATAACTTCACATGAAGCCCGTCGGCGTCAATTCCAGCGGATCGGTAAACTGCTGCGTAATGAAGATGAAACCATGATTCTTTCTTACCTGACGCCACAGCAAGGTGCGAAAAAACAGGCACAGCTCATGCGTTGGGTAGACCGTATTATTGACCAGGGGGATCCGGTCATTAATGAGTTTGTAAAACTTTATAATGCTGCCGAACGCCATACTTTACGTCAACATCTGCTGCGAATTCAGCGTGATGTTGCCAAGCAGGTAAGTGAAGAAGAATTGCTTGAATCTAAAAACAAACTGGTCAACTATATCCAGCAGGTTGCTTTAATCTCGGATCAGAGATAACACAGTTAAGCAAAAGCGGCATGTATGCCGCTTTTTTATTGTAATCACTGAATGCATTATAATTTTTTAACTGAATCTTCATGCAGTGATTCATTGAGCTGGTCAATGACAATGGCCCAGTCATCGTCTGACTTCATGTGTTCCCGAATAAACTGGCTTTGTGCGGTGGTCCAGAAATCAGCTTCACTGATATAGACAGGAGCTGCCAGTTGATGCTGTTCAATAAATTGAGCAATAGCTGCTTCAGAAGAATCAAGCCCGAGCTGCTGAAATAAATGGGTCATGCGCGTAGTAGTTTTACTGCTCACTGCTATTCTCCTTATGTAAATAGGATTTTTTATAGTATTTAAGATAATGAAATAAATAAATTTTAATAATTTATCTAACTTGCTATGTATATAACTATATAAAGATTTATAACTTTACTTCAAGAATGAGATAAAAGCTGCAACGTTCGCTGATCTTCAGCGCCCTGAAAATATTTGTCTAGCAAAATTTGAAATAAAGGATTTTTGTGCTCACTGGCTCTCTTGAACAGTGTTAAAGAGGATTTTAATTTCATGTCATCAGGCGAGCCGAAAATTATATGAATATCTGTTTCAGATAAGACAGCTAGAACTTGGCAGAGTTCCAGATAACGCTGGCCCAAAATTGGATGACGCAGGAAAGCTTGGGCTTCTTCCAGGTTATTGATACCGTAATAGGTCGCGGCATGGCTATGCCCTAATCCTTTAAGCTGTGGAAAGATAAACCACATCCAGTGGCTGCGCTTATGTCCGGTTCTAAGCTCATCCAGTGCTTGATTATAATATTGTGCCTGAGCTTGTATAAAACGGTTTAAATCCGCCATTTTACTTACTCCTATTTTTAATGGAAGCCAGCAGTTAAGCTGGCTGGTATGGAGTACGTCATTTAGAATTGGCTATTTTAGCCAAATTCACCTACTGAGCGCTCCTTGGCCCATTCACGTAAAATAAATTTTTGCAATTTTCCGGTGGAGGTCTTCGGAATATCAGTGATGATGATCTCTTTAGGCACCTTGAAGCGGGCTAGTCCCTGTTTACAGTGTTCAGTAAGTTCTTCCGCAGAAATACTTATACCCTCTTTTAACTCCACAAAAGCACAGGGTACTTCCTGCCAGCGTGGGTCCGGTTTGGCAACTACTGCAGCAGTTAGCACTGCCGGATGCTGATAAAGCACCTCTTCAACCTCAAGTGATGAAATATTTTCTCCGCCCGAAATAATTACATCCTTGGCACGATCAGTAATCTTGGCATAGCCATCAGGCTGACATACGGCGAGATCACCGGTATGGAACCAGCCCCCTTTAAACGCCTCTGCTGTTGCTTCCGGATTTTTTAAATAACCCTTCATGACAATATTACCGCGGAACATGATTTCCCCCATGCTCTGTCCATCATTTGGCACAGGTAGCATGGTTTCTGGGTCAAGTACCTTCATACCATCTTGAAGCGGATATGGAACACCTTGACGTGAATGTAATTGTGCCTGCTCCTGTATGGTCAGGTCACTCCAGCCTGCCTGTGATGCACAAAGTGCAGATGGGCCATAAGTTTCTGTCAATCCGTAAACATGCGTAACATTGATACCAATATTACGCATGCCTTCAATAATTGCAGCAGGTGGCGCAGCACCAGCCACCATGACTTCAACGCGATGATCAAAATAAGTTCGTTTCTCTGCTGGTGTATTGATCAGCATGGAAAGCACTATTGGAGCTCCACAGAAATAATCCACCTTATGCTCGGCAATCAGTTTAAAGATCAGTTCTGGGTCAACTTTGCGCAGGCAGACATTGGTCCCACCATTTGCTGCCATGGTCCAGGCAAAACACCAGCCATTACAGTGAAATAAGGGCAGGGTCCATAAATACGTTGCACGTGGCGTCATGCCACAGGCAATGATATTACTTGCAGCATTGATATACGCACCGCGATGATGATAAACCACTCCCTTGGGGTTGCCGGTAGTGCCTGAGGTATAGTTCAGACTAATAGCATCCCATTCATCTTGCGGTAGATGCCATTCAAAATCAGCATTGCCTTCAGTCAGCCAGTCTTCATATTCAATTTCACCAATCGGTGCATTAAAGCAGTTTTCATATTCGGCATCATCCACATCTATGACATAAATATCTTGTGAAACCAGTGCCAGCGCTTCTTTTGCTAAAGTAGAAAACTCAGGGTCGACCAGTAAAACTTTACTCTCTGCATGTTCGAGCATAAAGGCTAAAGTTTTGGCATCCAGGCGGGTATTTAAGGTGTTCAGAACTGCCCCTGCCATTGGTACAGCAAAATGTGCCTCAATCATCGCAGGCACATTTGGCAAAAGCACCGATACAGTATCGTTTTTCTGGATACCCAGCTTTTGCAGCTGATCGGCAAACTGCCGACAGCGCTGATAGGTTTCCCGCCAGCTAATCTGGCGTGAACCATGAATAATCGCTGCCTGATGAGGGTAGATATATGCTGCACGTTCTAGATAACGTAGAGGAGAAAGTGCCACGAAATTTGCAGGGGTGCGCGGTAATTCATCATAAGCACTCACCATTTTTATAACTCCCTTTCATCATTGTTTTATTCTTTCAGCTTATGAAAAGATAGGTCTTTCAGGTCCGGACTTCATTTATGCTTTAGTCTTAGTTCCTGTTTAATTACTATATAAATCAAATATTTAATTTTGATTCTAAAACTAAAAGATTATTCTTTCAAATTATGGTGAAAGCTGTTTTGTAGGTTCAGTTCATTATGTACAATAAACTAAATCACTCACAATACAGGATTTTATCGTTTTTGCTGTTTCTTCATAAAGCCAAGACGTGTAAAATTCTTAACGAAATTTGTTCTATCCACCGTTTTTATATTTTTGAGGTTTTCCTCGATCATAATCTCGCGGTGAAATGCCCTATGGTACGGGGCATCACTCCTTAAGGATTCATTTTATGCCAATTATCACGTTGCCAAACGGCGATCAAAAACAATTTGATCAAGCTGTTTCTGTTATGGACGTTGCCCAAAGCATTGGACCCGGGCTTGCAAAAAATACAGTTGCCGGTCGTGTAAACGGTCAACTGGTTGATGCTTCTGACCTCATTACAGAAGATGCAACCTTGCAAATCATTACCCCGAAAGATGAAGAAGGCGTCGAGATTATCCGTCATTCTTGCGCACATTTAGTGGGTCATGCAGTTAAGCAGCTGTTTCCAGAAGCGAAAATGGTGATTGGTCCGGTCATTGAAGAAGGTTTCTACTACGACATCTGGATGCCACGTCCGTTTACTCTGGATGATATGGCAGCGATTGAAGAGCGTATGAAAAAGCTCATCGATCAGGATTATGATGTCATCAAGAAAATGACCCCCCGTGATGAAGTAATTGCTGAATTTACTGCACGCGGAGAAGAGTATAAATTACGTCTGATTGCAGACATGCCAGAAGAAACCCAGATGGGGCTGTATTATCATCAGGACTATCTGGATATGTGCCGTGGACCACATGTACCTAATACCAAATTCTTGAAATCATTCAAACTGACTAAAATCTCTGGCGCTTACTGGCGTGGAGATGCCAAGAATGAACAGCTGCAACGTATCTATGGTACTGCATGGGCAGACAAGAAACAGCTTGCGGCTTATATCAAGCGTATTGAAGAAGCTGAAAAGCGTGATCACCGTAAAATCGGTAAAGCGCTCGATCTGTTCCATATGCAGGAAGAGGCACCAGGCATGGTGTTCTGGCACCCGAATGGCTGGACTATTTACCAGGTTCTTGAGCAGTACATGCGTAAAGTACAGCAGGATAATGGCTATCTAGAAATCAAGACTCCACAGATCGTAGACTTTACACTCTGGGAAAAATCGGGTCATGCGGCTAACTATGCCGACAATATGTTTACGACCCACTCTGAAAGCCGTAACTATGCCGTAAAGCCAATGAACTGCCCATGTCATGTTCAGGTGTTTAATCAGGGCCTGAAATCTTATCGTGACCTGCCGATCCGTCTGGCCGAATTTGGTTCGTGCCACCGTAACGAGCCGTCTGGTTCACTTCATGGTATTATGCGTGTTCGCGGCTTTACTCAAGATGATGCACATATCTTCTGTACCAAAGAGCAGATCGGGTCTGAAGTTGCAGACTTCATCAAATTGACCCTGGACGTCTATAAAGATTTCGGTTTTGAAGATGTGCAGATGAAGTTGTCTACACGTCCAGAAAAACGTGTAGGTGATGATGCACTTTGGGACATGGCTGAAAAATCTCTGGCAGATGCACTCGATGCGGCAGGTTTGGAATGGGAGCTGCAGCCGGGTGAGGGTGCATTCTATGGTCCGAAGATTGAATTCTCACTGAAAGACTGCTTAGGCCGTGTCTGGCAATGTGGTACAATCCAGTGTGACTTTAATTTGCCAGAACGTTTAGATGCTTCATTTGTGACTGAAGATAATGAACGTGATCAGCCGGTTATGTTACATCGTGCAATTCTTGGCAGTTTTGAACGTTTTATTGGTATACTTATTGAACATTATGCGGGCTTTATGCCACCTTGGCTTGCGCCAGTTCAAGCATGTGTCATGAACATTACCGATTCTCAGGCACAGGCCTGCGAGCAGGTAGTGGCCAAACTTAAGGAAAACGGAATTCGTGCAATTTCTGACTTGAGAAATGAGAAAATCGGCTTTAAGATTCGTGAACGTACACTTGAGCGCATTCCTTACTTGCTGGTTCTAGGTGATCGGGAAGTAGAGGAAGGTACGGTCAACGTGCGTACCCGCTCAGGAAAAAATTTAGGTACTATGTCTATTGATGCCTTCAATGACTTAGTGAAAGTAGCCGTAGCCGAACGCGGCCGGTATATTGTGGAGTAATAAAGATTAAACAGCCTGACCGTAACCAGCAACAAGGTGCTAAGAGTAACCGTCCTGCCATTAATGACGAGATCCGTGCGAAAGAAGTACGCCTCGTTGCTGCGGATGGTGAACAAAAAGGAATCGTTTCACTTGCTGAAGCGTTGCGTGCTGCAGAAGAATCAGATCTTGACCTGGTCGAGATCGTTGCTAATGCAGAACCGCCTGTTTGTAAAATCATGGATTACAACAAGCACTTGTTTGACCTAAAGCAAAAGCAAAAAGATGCAAAGAAAAAACAGCATCAGGTGCAAGTCAAAGAGATCAAGTTGCGTCCAGCTACTGATGTTGGTGATTACCAAGTTAAATTGCGTGCAATTATCAAGTTCTTGGAAGAAGGAAATAAAGTAAAGATTACTTTACGTTTCCGTGGCCGTGAAATGGCTCACCAGCAACTTGGTTTGGCTCAATTGCAAAAGATTGAAGCAGATGTCGCTGAAATTGGTGTAGTTGAACAGGCACCAAAAATGGAAGGCCGTCAAATGGGTATGTTACTTGGACCGAAAAAGAAAAAGTAATTATCTCATATCAAAAAGCACCGCGAATGCGGTGCTTTTTTATTGAAGAGTTAAAAATTTAACCCTTTATTCTTGAGAAGCAGGAATCTCATAAACTTTGCCAGCTTCACTTTCATTAGCTTTACGGCCAATTGCAATCTGGCGTGGCAGTTTCTCTTCAGGCACAATTCGCTGCAATTCGATGATCAATAAGCCATCTTCATAATCAGCTTGTTGTACTTCAATATGCTCGTCCAGACGTAATGAAAGCTTGAAGGAACGACGTGCAATTCCTTTATGCAGGTACTCAACACTATGATCGCCTGTTTCATTGTCTGGCTTGCCGGTAATAGTCAGAACCCGGTTTTCCAGATTAATCGCCAATTCCTGCTGTTTAAAACCGGCAGTTGCCACCACAATACGGTACTGATTATCGCCCAGCTTTTCAATATTGTAAGGTGGATAGTTCGGTGCCTCACTTTGCATGGCGTAGTCGAATAAATCATTTAAACGGTCAAAACCAATACTACGACGGAAAAGTGGACTAAGGCTTACGCTACTCATTGATATAACCTCCTGATGAGTTCAGCAAAGTTGTATAAACAAGAACTACTGTTACGCTTGGCATCAACAGTAATTACCAGCAATATCCGGAAGATCATTGCTGTACTAGATATATCGGTATGCCAGTAAAAAAAATCAAGAGAGATTTTTAAAAAATTCTCAAATCTCTTGCTATGAGAATTTGTGCACTTTAAATAGGGTTATTTCAGTCATAAACTTCAAACTTTTAATGGTGCAGTCACAGAAGTTATTTATAAAACTGTGTTATAAAGACAGATATAATGCGTTTGTTCATGACAATAACTATAGCAGTGAAAGGATAAAAAATGATTGATCTATATTATTGGGCTACGCCAAATGGCCATAAAATTACGATTGCCCTTGAAGAAATGGAGCTGGATTATCAGATTTTTCCGATCAATATTATGGAAAATGACCAGTTTCAGCCAGACTTTCTGAAAATTTCTCCTAACAATAAAATTCCGGCAATTGTTGATCAGGATGGGCCACGTGGTGAACCTATTTCTGTTTTTGAATCAGGCGCAATTTTGCAATATCTGGGTCGCAAAACGGGCCTTTTCTATTCACAGGATGAGCAGGAACGGGTAGAGGTTGAACAATGGTTAATGTGGCAAATGGGCGGACTTGGCCCGATGCTTGGGCAAAATCATCATTTTAACCGTTTTGCGCCGGAAAAAATTCCATATGCCATAGAGCGCTATCTAAATGAAACAAAGCGCTTGTATAGCGTATTAAACAAACAGCTCATCGGCCAAAAATTTGTAGCTGGGGAATACTCTATTGCAGATATGGCAATTTTACCCTGGATTTTACGCTATGAATGGCAGGGAATTCAGTTAGAAGACTATCCAAATGTGAAAGAATATGTAGAGCGCCTGACAGCACGTCCTGCCATACAGCGGGCTTTAACTATTCAGCTTTAATTTATTGTAGAGTAGATAACCCAGCCATAGAGACAGTTTATACTTCAGTCCTTATCTGGGACTGATCTTCAATGGCATACCTTCTACTGTTTATATCTGCATTTGGTGCAGCGACTCTATTACCCTTGCAGTCTGAGGCAGTATTGCTTGGTTTGCTGACGCAACAACATTATTCAGCTTTATTGCTATTAATGGTTGCCAGTGCCGGAAACATTTTAGGTTCATGTATAAATTGGTGGCTGGGAATTCATATTGAACACTATAAGCATAAGAAGTGGTTTCCGGTATCTGAAGCCAAGATACAAAAAGCACAGAACTTTTATTATAAATATGGATATTGGTCACTGTTACTTAGCTGGTTACCAGTCATTGGTGATCCGATTACCCTAATTGCGGGGCTGTTAAAAGAAAATTTTTTAAGATTTCTGTTGATGGTGACCTTGGCCAAAACAGGACGTTATCTTTTTATTTATTTAGCTTATATTTTATTTTAATACAGGAAGTAGAATAGCTACTTCCTGTATTTCTGGAAATTTACTGGCATTCTTCCAGCTTAAAATGAATCTGGTCTTTAAAGTGTGACTTTTTATAAATCCAGAATTTACGCGGAGCAGAAACTTGTACCTGTGAAACCGCCTGTATTACTGCCTGGTCAAGTGCGTAGGTTCCTGAACCCTGCTGTATTTTTACTTTTTTAATATTACCCTGTCTATTGCTTTTAAAACTAAATTTAATGCTACGATCATAACCATTCAACTGGTCGCGATTAATTTCCAGTTGAGGCTGATTTAGATACTGGAAAGGAACTTTTTTATTCTGTTGCTGAGTCAGCCAGTTTTCTGAATTAAAATTATAAAGACAGTCCTGACCGGCATTGTCGTCTAATTTCAGGCTAAAAGCCTGATAGCCAATCACTGGCAAAGCTGTGTCATTTTCAATATAGGCTTTGACTTGAGCTTGTTGCACAGCATTCAGCAGGATGTCGTCAAGAGTTTTAATACCCGTACTTTCCTGAATTGCAGCTTTATTAACCTTACCTGTTTCATCTGCATAAATACGAATGATGGCGTGGCGATCTTGGCCCTTTAAATCCTCATCTTTATAAACTGGCTGAGGAAAACGGACCCACTGAATGCGTGTTGTTAAATGTGCAGGTAATGCAGAACTGGTTTGTGGGGTAAGTTTCATAGTTGCTGGTGCCGCAGCATAACTTGTACTTAGCGGCAGACCCATTAGAAATAGAACAGGAAGAGCATATTTCATAAGTTCATTCATTTCATTATTAGATAAAGTGAGCCGTTGCCCGTTCGGCCAGCTCTGGCGGCTAAGTATTATCTGTTTCTATCCAGATGACAATATAAAAGAAGTCTGAAAAGGCCTAGGCGCCCCAAGCCAAATATCTATTTGAATTGATTATCTGAACTCTGGGTTATATCTATACCAAATAGATCTTTGGTTTTGGCCCAACTAACTACGACTACAGCCATGGTCATGCAGCCGCCAAATACTGTCGCCATAACTGTACCCATATATTTGGCCGCCAGGCCCGATTCAAATGCGCCCAGTTCATTTGAAGATGAAACAAACATTCCATTTACGGCAGCTACACGGCCCCGCATATTTTCGGGAGGAAAAATCTGTAAAATAGTCTGTCGGATAACTACAGAAATACTGTCACAAGCTCCAGTCATGGCAAGAGCGAAAAGTGAAAGCCACACATGATCTGAAAAGGCAAACAGCAGGGTAAATATACCAAAACCAGCAACTGCCAGTAACATGTTGCGCCAGGCATGCTGAGTGGGAGGGAATTTGGTTAAAGCTATCATGGTAACTAGGGCGCCAATTGAAGGAGCAGCGCGCAAGTAGCCTAGGCCCTCGGGTCCGACCTTCAAAATATCTTCTGCAAAAATGGGCAGCAGTGCGATGACACCACCGAACAGGACTGAAACAAGGTCCAGAGAAATGGCCCACAGTACAATTTTGGTTTTCCAGATAAAGCGAAACCCCTCACCCAGTGAATCCAGCACTCGATGTTCTTCCATCACAGGAAAATTACGTTTTTGAAGCAGATTAATAAGCATAAAACATAGGGCAAGTAATATTGAAACAGCAATCAGGCTGGTTTCGCGGCCAAGAAAGGCCAACATAAAACCACCTAGCATCGGGCCTAAAATCACACCACTTTGCCAGCCAATGGTGGTCCATGTTGCGCCATTGGCATAGATGGCTTTGGGAATCAGAAAAGGTTTTAGGGAGGTCGCAGAAGGGTTGTAAAAACCGCGAATGGTGCCTAGTCCAAAAATAACTGCATAGATTCCCCAAGAAAGACTGTTAATTGTGATCGAATCTATTGCATAGGCATGAAAGAGCCACCATAAGATAAGCGGCAAGGGGGCTGCAAAAAACAGGCAAACTTTCATAATCGTCTGCTTGTTAAAACGGTCAGCAAAATAGCCACCCCATAAGGAAAGTGCAATAAATGGTATGGCTTCTGCCAGTCCAATCAGCCCCAATGTGAGAGGATCTTTGGTAATTTGATAAAGAGAATAGGCAACAATAATTTCTTGAATCAGAATGGCAAGAGTGAGACAAAACTGGTTGAGTGTAATAATCGAGAAGTCTCGATACCGCAAGGCGGCAAAAGCATCATGCTGGTTAGACATATAAGAGGGTTCTACATATTTTTGTAGTGATTATACTCCTGAATAAAAGCTGAAATTTCCATCATTTCTAAATTATTCAAGAAATATATCTTCTGTATTGAAGCCCGATTAAAATCATGAAAATCCGATTAATTGCTTTTGTTTTAGGCAGAGTTGCTATAAAATGTCGCCTTCCTTACCTGCAGGTCGTTATTGCAATGGTGCAGACGAGCCGAACAGGTGCTTAAAGAGGTTGTTATGGCAAAGTTAAAAACTCGCCGTGGTGCAGCTAAACGTTTCAAAGCGACTGCAAACGGTTTCAAGCGTAAACAAGCGTTCAAACGCCACATTTTGACCAAAAAATCTGCTAAGCGTATCCGTCAATTGCGCGGCTGTGTAATGGTTCACGTAAGTGACGTTGCTTCAGTTCGTCGTATGTGCCCATACATCTAAGGAGATTATAAATGGCTCGTGTAAAACGTGGTGTACAGGCTCATCGCCGTCACAAAAAAATTCTTGCTCGTGCTAAAGGTTACTATGGCGCTCGTTCACGCGTTTACCGCGTAGCGTTCCAAGCAGTAATCAAAGCTGGTCAATACGCTTACCGTGACCGTCGTCAGAAGAAACGTCAGTTCCGTTCTTTATGGATTGCACGTATCAATGCTGGTGCGCGTCAAAACGGTCTGTCTTACAGCCGTATGATTTCTGGTCTGAAAAAAGCTCAGGTAATCATCGACCGTCGCGTACTTGCTGACATCGCTATGCATGATGCAGTTGCTTTTGCTGCTTTAGCTGAAAAAGCTAAAGGTGCGTTAGCTGCTTAATCATCTTCGATGATCTAAAAAAGACTGCTTTTGCAGTCTTTTTTATTATCTTTAAAAACATCTGGTCGTAAGTAAAGTAAGCCTTTAAATTGTTGAAAATAGTTAAAATATTTTATTTATTACTATAAGGCCCAAAATTATTCTTCCAGCACTAATTTTTATCATGAGCGGGAGCAACTCGCTTATAAATCTTGTATAAAACTTTAAATTTTTATTTTGACTGATAATAATGATGAGTAAATCTAAAAATAGAAACTGATTTAATTCATAAATTGTACCAAGTTTCTCTAAGCTGATTATTAGAGTTCTGACATTGCGTTCATACTGGGTCATAGACTCAATATGAACACAACTTTGGGTTAGAAAAATATTTAGCAGTTACAATCCAAAATAATAGGCGACGACACAAATTACGATTGTTAAAAGAAGCAATTTAATCACATTTCCCATGCCGGCTTTATGTGTACCTGCTGGTACTTTTTCTTTACGTACGGGTTGTGCCAGGGTAACTGCTGGACTATCTAGTGGGGTTGCTACCGGTTCTACATAAGTTAACTGTGCAGATTTATAGTGATTGGCAACTTTAACGATCAGCTTGCTGAGCAGGTCATCAATTTTTTGAGAAAAATGTCTCAGGTTAATCTGTTCTTCAGGCGTTAAAGTCGTACCCTGCTCATCAAAAGGATGTTTACGCTTATACTCGACAAATTCTGACAGTGCAGTTACCCGGTGTAATAGTTCATGTGCAATATCGGCAGAATAGTCAGTTGGAATTAAGGCCAAATATTGTAATGATATACTGTCAGACGCTACTTGGGATGCTGGCTCACTGACACCGTAATATGGTAGGTGGCGGTTTGCAGGCTCTACATAACCTTGGGCAAATTGGGTTCTGAAAAGTTCCTGTTCAATGAACTGGTGTATTTCATCCCAATTGGCATCTTGCAGGTCAATATCAACCAGTTTGGATAAACGCCCTGGTAACTCATAGCTCCAGAATGTTTCATGACGCTTATCCAGACGTTGTCCAGCAGGTGCTTCAAAATCGTTTTCAGCAATATACCATTCAGCCAGTTCCTTTCCGAAAATCCATGCTGTCTTTTTTTGATGCTCATGACTGACAATAAAATGAGCAAATGGCAACAGCTCAACATTTGCATTCGGGTTTTTCTCATCAATCAATAAATTTGAACTATGCAGACTTAAACGGTAAACCCCACGTTTCTTTAAACCCTCCAGCCAGATTTGAAAATGCTGGGCTAGCAAGTGCTGTGTATGCAAGTTGCGAAAACTGAAGATATGTTGCTGAAAAATAGAATGATGTAGCCAGCGGCTAAAGGGCAGGTCATGGCTTAAATATTCATTGCCATAAGTAACGAGACTTAATTGTTGTTTCCAGATTTGATCGAGTGCCATTAGGGTTGATCTCATTGTCATTCATCTTATCTTATACTTTTTATAAATCATCCTGCCAATCTAATTTTCCTGCCTGATGGCTTCATCAATCCGGATAAAAACTGTTAGAATGCAGAGTTTTATTATATTTCCAACTTTGATGCTTTGAGAGTTAATATGTCACTGGAAGCCCTGACCACTGAAGCGCTGGCTGCAATTGCAGCGGCTCAAGACCTTGCTACACTCGACCAAGTACGCGTTCAATTTACGGGTAAAAAAAGCCAGCTAGCAGAACAGTCCAAGGCACTGGGCAAAATGGACCCTGAAGAACGTAAGATTCAGGGCGCTGCCATTCATGCCGTACGTGAAGCGATCAATACTGCGCTAACAGAACGTCAGAAAGAATTACAGCAGGCTGCATTACAACAAAAACTTGCCAGTGAGACTATTGATATTACTTTGCCAGGCCGTGGCCAGCGCATGGGCAGTATCCATCCGGTGACTCAGGTGCAAGAGCGCATCTGTCAGTTCTTTACTAAAGCCGGTTTTACTATTGCAACCGGACCAGAAGTTGAAGATGACTATCATAACTTTGAAGCATTGAATATTCCTGGCCACCATCCGGCACGTGCCATGCATGATACTTTCTATTTTGATGCCAAGCATTTATTGCGTACGCATACTTCGGGTGTACAAATTCGCACTATGGAAACGTCTGAGCCGCCTATTCGTATTGTATGCCCGGGCCGCGTTTACCGTTGTGATTCGGACCAGACCCATTCACCAATGTTTCACCAGATTGAAGGATTATATGTCGCAGAAAATACCAGCTTTGCAGAACTTAAAGGCCTGCTGATTAACCTGCTTAATGAGTTCTTTGAAAAGGACTTGAAGGTCCGTTTCCGCCCTTCATATTTCCCGTTTACTGAGCCTAGTGCGGAAGTGGATATTATGGATGAACGTGGCCGCTGGCTGGAAGTGCTGGGCTGCGGTATGGTACATCCGAACGTACTGCAAGCTGCTGGTATAGACCCTGAAAAATATAAAGGCTTCGCATTTGGTCTGGGAGTAGAGCGCTTCGCTATGCTGCGTTATGGCATCAATGACCTGCGGATGTTCTACCAGAATGATGTGCGTTTCTTGCGCCAATTTGCTTAAGACAAGATTTGAAAATTTGTAAGGTTTAATCGATATGAAAATTAGCGAAAATTGGTTACGTAGCTGGGTAAATCCGGCCATCGATAGTGAAACGCTGTCAAATCAACTGACAATGCTCGGTCTTGAAGTCGATGATATGTCACCGGCAGCAAAACCTTTTACCGGAGTTGTCGTGGGTGAAGTTCTAAGTGTAGAGCAGCATCCCGATGCAGACCGTCTGCGTGTAACGACTGTTAATATTGGTTCGGATGAGCCTTTACAGATTGTATGCGGTGCACCTAATGTGCGTGCAGGTATGAAAGCAGCAGTCGCAACAATTGGGGCAGTTTTGCCTGGTGATTTCAAAATTAAAAAAGGCAAACTTCGTGGTGTTGAATCTCAGGGAATGCTCTGTGGTGCCTCTGAAATTGATCTTGAAGATAAACTTGATGGACTGCTTGAGCTGCCAGATGATGCACCGATTGGTATGAACGTCCGTGAATATCTTAATCTTGACGATCATATCATTGATATCAGTATTACACCTAACCGTGGTGACTGCTTTAGCATTCGCGGTATTGCCCGTGAAATTGGAGTAATTAACCAGTTGGCAGTTACTGCACCTGAAGTTGCAGACGTTGCAGTCACTATTGCCGATGAAAAGAAAGTGATAGTGGACACTGCTGGCTGTCCACGTTACCTGGGCCGGGTTATTAAACATGTAAATACCAAAGCAGCTACTCCACTCTGGATGGAGCAGGCTCTGGCCCGTTCCGGAATTCGTCAGCATAGTATTCTGGTCGATATTACCAACTATGTATTAATGGAGCTAGGCCAACCATTACATGCTTTTGACGCTGGCAATGTACAAGGTGCGGTACATGTCCGTCAGGCAAACCCGCAAGAAAAACTGGTCTTGCTCAATGAGCAGGAAGTTACACTTTCTGAGGATATAATGGTCATAGCTGATGATGAAAAAGCATTAGCAATTGCCGGAATTATGGGAGGCCTGTCTTCTGCAGTTTCTGATGAAACTACGGAAATCTTCCTTGAGTCTGCATTCTTTGCACCACTTGCTATTGCTGGACGTGCCCGCCGTTTCGGACTGCATACGGATGCTTCACAGCGCTATGAACGTGGCGTGGATTTTGAGTTGCCAATACTGGCCATGAACCGCGCATCTCAATTGATTCAGGAACTGGCAGGTGGTGACTTCGGTCCAATTACAGTGGTGGAACAGTCTGAGCTTTTACCAACACGTGATGCCATTGAGCTGAAACAGACACAGGTTGACCAATTACTAGGTTATCAGCTTGATGGAGAGTTTATTACAGACGCTTTAACGCGTTTAGGCTGCCGGGTTGAAATACGAGCTGAAGGACACTGGATAGTTGTGCCACCTTCACATCGTTATGACTTGGCCATATATCAAGACCTGATCGAAGAAGTCGCTCGAATAGATGGTTATGACAACATCCAGATCAGTCTACCGGTCATTGATGTCAAACTGGCAAAATATCAGGATCAGCTTGAGCTTGGTCAATTACGTCAGACTATCGCAACCTTGGGATACCAGGAAGCCATCAGCTTCAGTTTTGCTGATGCTAAACTTGAAAAGCAGCTTAATCCACAGGTACATCCATTAATGTTGGCAAATCCGATCTCAAGTGATCTCGCTGCCATGCGAAGTACTTTATTATCGAGCCTGATTCCATGTGTACAATATAACCTGAACCGTCAGCAAAACCGTGTGCGCCTGTTTGAACTGGGTTTGCGCTTTGACTATCAGAATGCAACTGATATCTCTGGTCTTCAGCAAATTCCAACTCTGGCCCTTATTGCAGTTGGATCCCGTGTACCTGAATCTTGGCATGCTAAAACTCAAGTGATGGATTTCTTTGATTTAAAGGGTGATGTAGAAGCAATTTTGGCAGCAGGCCGGATTAAGGTCGAGTATGTTCCTTCAGAACGATCATGGTTACATCCTGGTCAGTCAGCCGAAATTCTGGTGGATGGAAAAACCGTGGGTTATCTGGGACGTTTGCATCCTTCACTAGAAGATGAGCTTGATTTAGGTATCACTTGGGTTGCCGAACTGGATCAAAAGGCTGTTTTGCAATCTTATGTATCTAATTTTACAGAATTATCACGTTTTCCATCGGTTCGACGTGATATTGCACTTTTAATTAGTGATAAGATAAATGTTAGTGAAATTCAGCAGTTAATCGAACAAACAGGCAGTGAGCTGCTTCACTCAGCTTGGCTGTTTGATGTGTATACGGGTCAAGGTGTTGAAGAGGGCAAACGCTCACTAGCATTTGCGCTGTTGTGGCAACACCCAACACGTACGCTTGAAGATGCTGAAATTAAATCAGGTATGGATAAAATTATTGAAGTGTTGGAAAACACTTATCAAGCGACATTGAGGGCCTCATGACAGCATTAACTAAAGCAGAAATGGCCGATCATCTTAGTGAGCTTACGAGCCTGAACCGCCGTGAAGCGAAACAAATGGTTGAGTTATTTTTTGATGAGATTAGTCAAGCTTTGATTGCCGGTGAACAGGTAAAACTCTCCGGTTTTGGTAACTTTGAGTTACGCGATAAGCGCCAGCGCCCAGGTCGTAACCCAAAAACAGGTGAAGAAATTCCAATTTCAGCACGTCGTGTAGTGACTTTCCGAGCAGGACAGAAATTTAGACAACGTGTGGGGAATGAGCAGGTCGATTGACCTGCTTTTTTTTAATTATTTTTAGGTCGGCTCTGAATTGTAAGACACTGGAGCAGAAATTTTTAAAAACTATAGAAGAAGAGAGGAAAGCCTGAAAGATAATAAAAATGTTAGATAGAAAGATAACTTATAATTTTTTAAAGATTTAGACAATAAAAAAGAGAGCCAAAGGCTCTCTTTTTTGACAAATAATCGTATAGATTATTGAGCAGCTTTTTCAGTAGCTGGAGCGTCAGTAGCTGTAGCATTAGTTGCATTAGCATCAGCAGCTGGAGCTTTAGTTGCAGCGTCAGCAGCATCAGTAGCAGCGCCAGCAGCATCAGTAGCAGCGTCAGCAGCTTGGTCAGCAGCTTGAGCAGCATCAGTAGCAGCTTGTTCAGCAGCAGGAGCAGCTTCTACAGCAGCAGCGTCAGCAGCAGTTTCTGCTTCGTTTGCAGCAGCAGTAGCTTCAGTAGCAGCAGCGTTTGCATCAGCAGCAGCATCTTCAGTTTTTTTAGCACAACCAACGAAAGCTAGGGTAGTAGCAACTGCAGCAGCAATAGCGATTTTCTTGAATAACATGGCATCACTCTCATAAAAAAGTTGAGATTAAAAAAAACCTGAGCCAGCCTGTTTTGTGCTTTTATTATTCCTAACGTTAGATAGGTAACAACGCATGGAGCAGACTAACTGGGCTGTAAATATGCTATCACTGCCATTTTTTAATTACTACTGCCTAACCTTAAAAAAAGGTCAAAAAATGCAAAAAAACGTCTGATTTTTAACAGAAAATAACAATGGAAAATGAAAAATACATTGGACAAGTACTAAATAAATGCTTAAAAGTTATAGGTTTTTTTAAATGAAGGCTTTATTAATCAAAAGCTTGTAAACAAATTAAACATGAAGTTAAGTCGTTTGTATCAATATGTAAAACTTGTCAACTAAAATATAAAGACCATCGTTATAGATGGCCTTTATATTATGAGTACTTACTTTACAGTTCTTGCTTATTGCTTGCGTTTCATCTGATCAAAGAAATCATCATTGGTCTTGGTTTCTTTCATACGGTCAAGCAGGAATTCCATAGCTGCCAGTTCATCCATAGGATGAAGAAGTTTGCGCAGAATCCAGACTTTGCGCAGATTCTCTTCACTCATCAGGCGCTCTTCACGACGCGTTCCTGATTTCTTGATATTCATGGCAGGGAAAACACGCTTTTCTGCAATACGGCGGTCTAGGGTGATTTCTTGGTTACCTGTACCTTTAAATTCCTCATAGATGACGTCATCCATCTTGCTGCCAGTTTCAATCAGGGCAGTTGAGATGATCGTCAAAGAGCCGCCTTCTTCGATATTACGTGCAGCACCGAAGAAACGTTTAGGACGTTCTAAAGCATGTGCATCTAAACCACCAGTCAGTACTTTGCCTGATGATGGAATTACCGTGTTATAAGCACGGGCCAGACGGGTAATCGAGTCAAGCAGGATTACCACATCTTTTTTATGTTCAACTAGACGTTTAGCTTTTTCAATAACCATTTCAGCTACCTGAACATGGCGAGCAGGTGATTCATCAAAGGTAGATGCTACTACTTCACCACGAACCGTCCGCTCCATTTCAGTTACTTCTTCTGGACGTTCATCGATGAGCAGCACGATCAGAAAAACTTCCGGGTTGTTACGAACAATTGACTGAGCAATATTCTGCAGCAACATGGTCTTACCGGCTTTTGGTGGCGCTACAATAATTGAACGCTGACCTTTACCAATCGGAGCAACCAGGTCAACCACACGTGCTGTCAAGTCTTCCGTTGTACCATTACCAAGTTCCATTACCAGCTGTTCGGTTGGAAAGAGTGGGGTCAGGTTTTCAAAGAGAATCTTGTTACGTGAGTTTTCAGGTGTGTCATAGTTAATCTGGTTAACTTTAAGCAGGGCAAAATAACGTTCACCCTCCTTTGGCGGGCGAATAGTACCTGTAATGGTATCACCCGTACGTAAATTAAAACGGCGAATTTGGGATGGACTGACATAGATATCGTCTGGGCCTGCGAGATACGAACCCGCAGCTGAACGTAAGAAGCCAAAACCGTCAGAGAGAATTTCAAGTACACCATCACCAAAAATTTCTTCGCCATTCATAGCATGACGTTTCAAGATGGCAAAAATAATATCTTGCTTGCGGTTACGAGCCATTCCTTCAAGGCCCATAAACTCAGCAATTTTAATAAGTTCGCCAATCGGTTTTTTCTTGAGTTCGGTTAAGTTCATAGATGGTCAGATAGGTCTAAAAAGGGACATATGAAGTGGAAGTTAAGAAGAAGCAAAAGTCGGCCGCATGCAATATGAGTAAGTCCGTCGTAATTGCACAATAACAAACTCAGATGACTGATTAGTTGTATCGAAGAGAAATGTATAAAACACTTTCTGTTGCCGAGCGGCGATCTTATGTTTTGTATCTTTTAAGAAAGTGGAGAGCGAGAATTGCTCCAACGTTTCTTGAGCATGAAATATAAGTCAGAACAGGAAGTTTGTCAATTTAAGCATGAAAAAAATACGCTATTTTATAACAGCGTATTTTTATAACGGATGTTTAAAACCAGATTAGATATTTTCGTCAATAAATGCAGCCAGTTTCGAGCGTGGAGCAGCACCTACCTGCTGACCTACAACTTCGCCATTCTTAAACATCAACAGTGCTGGAATATTACGGATATTGTATTTTACAGCCGTATCTTCGCATGAAGTCACGTCAACTTTAACGATTTTGACCTTGCCTTCGTATTCACGTGATAAATCTTCAAGTACAGGAGCAATTGCCTTACATGGGGCACACCATCCTGCCCAGAAATCTACCAGCACTGGAGTTTCAGCGTCCAGAACATCTGCCTGGAAGTTTTCATCAGTTGTATTAACAATATTAGCAGACATGGGTATGACTCCAAAAGTATTTTAAAGATAGCATTGTAATTTTGCGAATATTACACAGCCATCAGGTTCAATGAAAGAGTTAAAGTTATTTTTCCTCTTATCTGTTGTTTTGTCTAATGGAAGCTCACGATACTGACAATCGTGATACACAATCATTAAGTAAAACAAAAAATATAAACTCGAGTAAATGTTGAGTAAACGTCTTTTAAATTCATAGCATGTGAATTACTCTAAGCGACAATTCGGTGAAGGTATGTGTAAAGAATGTCTGATTTTTTGATCGATGAAGAATTGCTTGCTGCCATAGACATGGGGTCAAACAGTTTTCATCTTGCAATTGCCAGAGTTGATCATGGGGAAGTCAAAAAAGTTGCCTCAATGTCAGAAAAAGTTCAACTGGCGGCCGGCCTTGATGAAAATAAAAACTTGACTGAAGCTGCACAACAGCGGGGTTTAGCCTGCCTTGCCCGTTTTGTGGCGCGTTTGGGTTCAGTACAACCTACCCGCATGCGAATTGTAGCAACCAATGCCTTGCGTCAAGCGAAAAACGGGCATGAATTTATTCAAAAAGCTGCCGAAATCTTGCCAAAGCCGATTGAAATCATTGCAGGGCGTGAAGAAGCCCGTCTGATTTATCTGGGAGTTTCACATACTATTGCTAATGGTGGCCGCCGGCTAGTCGTCGATATTGGTGGCGGTTCAACTGAGCTGATTATTGGTGAAGAGTTTGAACCCTTGCATACTGAATCTTTACAGATGGGTTGTGTGGCCTATACCAAAGCCTATTTTGCTGACGGCTCTATTTCTGTAAAAGCTTTTGATAAAGCTGTGGTTGCTGCACGTAAAGAGCTCTCTGCAATAGCTAATACCTATAAAACTGAAGGATGGGATACTGTCGTAGGCTCAAGTGGAACCATTAAGGCCTGCCGTCAGATTATGGTTAATATGGGGTTGAGTGACGAGCAGGAAAAAGTTACCCGTGAAGGTCTATATAAATTAAAAGAGAAACTGCTTAAGTTTAAGCATGCTTCTGAAATTGATTTCGAAGGTTTAAAAGATGACCGGCGTGCTGTTTTACCTGCCGGGATTGCCATCTTGTATGCTGTATTTGAAGTCCTGGAGCTAGATAAACTGGTGTATTCAGATGGTGCACTTCGTGAAGGGGTGATGTATGACCTGTTGGGACGTTTTAAGCATGAAGATATTCGGGACCGTAGTGTACAGGCATTGATGGGACGCTATAACGCTGATCCGAAACAGGCAGAGCGTGTAGTAAAAACTGCCCAGCAACTATTTGATGGCGTGGCAGAATCATTAAATCTGACTTGTGATGATCGCGATCTGCTACGTCGTGCCGCCTATGTGCATGAAATTGGTCTTGCAATCAGTCATGGTGGATATCATCGTCATGGTGCCTATTTACTTCAACATTCCGATATTCCGGGATTCTCCCAGATTGATCAAAATCATCTGTCTCGGCTGGTGGGCTTTCATCGCCGCAAGCTGCGTCATGAAGCAAAAATTGAAGTAACGCGGGCAGGAGGCGAAAAACTGGCCTATCTTTGCCTGTTATTACGTTTAGCAGTTTTAATCAATCATAGTCGCAGTGATCAGGTGCTTCCTGCCATTGAACTGTCTGTAGTAAATGATCAACAATGGCAACTCAGTGTTTCGGGTGATGCCAAACAATGGCCTCTGCTGATTGCAGATTTGCAGGATGAGCAAGTGCAGTTCAAGCATTGGGATATTGAGTTGAATATTCAGTCGGAAAAATTTATCAATTAACTCAATTTTGTTAATTCAGGAATAATACTCGGCCTATGAAGAACAAAGCTGCTCAATCTAAAGCATGGAAAACAGTTCAAATTGCACGTCACCCGGAACGTCCGCAATTTCTGGATTATGTGGGCGAAATTTTTACAGAGTTCGATGCGTTGCATGGTGATCGCGTTTTTGGCGATGATGGCGCGATGATCGGCGGATTGGCTCGTTTTGATGGCCAGCCGGTGATGGTGGTAGGACAGCACCGCGGTCGTAGCACTCGTGAGAAATTGCAACATAATTTTGGGATGTGCAATCCTGAAGGCTATCGCAAGTCACAACGTCTACTCGATATGGCAGAGAGATTCAATCTGCCGGTATTTACGTTTATTGACACTATGGGCGCATACCCGGGTGTAGGGGCTGAAGAGCGGGGACAGGCTGAAGCTATCGCCAGTAGTCTTGCCCAGCTTTCAAGCCTGAAAGTTCCGGTTATTGCAACGGTACTGGGTGAAGGCGGTTCTGGCGGAGCGCTGGGAATCGGGGTTGCAGACCGCGTGATTATGCTGTCACACAGTATTTATTCTGTAATCTCGCCAGAAGGATGTGCCTCTATTTTATGGAAAACTGCTGAAAAGGCAGAACAGGCCAGTGAAGCGTTATCATTAACAGCAGATAAACTTCAGGCACTGGGTATTGTAGAATATGTCGTCGATGAAGGTGAGGGAGCACATTTACATCCCGAACTGGTTATGGACCGTCTTCAAGAAGTGCTTAAACAGGCACTTGATGAATTGAAAGGAATGGATGCTAGCGAACGATGCGAGGCACGTTACCAACGTTTAATGAAGTTTGGCAGCGAGAATTCAGGTCTGGTTGCTTAAAACAGCTTGAGCAGTTTTCACCAGAAACTTCTTTCCTGATCGGATGTAGTGGGGGCATGGATTCCATGCTCCTATTATATTTTATGGCGGCGCTTTGCCCCGGACGGATCAGGGCTATCTATGTTGATCACCAGTTACAGGCTCAGAGTAGGGACTGGGGTATTCATGTGCAAGCTGAATGTATGAAGCTTGATGTTCCATGCATTGTGCAGCCTGTACATGTAAATGCAGGTAATCTTGAACGTCAGGCCCGTGAAGCGCGCTATCAGGCTTATCATCAGCATATTAAATCTGGCGAAGTACTTGTTCTTGCTCATCATCAGCAGGATCAGGCTGAAACCGTATTGTTAAGATTGTTTTCTGGCACAGGTATTTCTGGACTCTCTGCTATGAGACAACTGGATCAGCGTCATGAAATGCCAATCTGGCGTCCGATGCTGTCCCTCTCCCGTGAGCAGATTTGCCAATGGGCTGAACAATTAAACATCAGTTTTATTGATGATCCTTCAAATAATAATACCCATTACGACCGTGCCTGGTGCCGAACAATGCTCTGGCCGCTCTTAGCTTCCCGCTTTTCTAAAATGCAGCAGGCAGTCTCCCGCACAGCTTCATTAATGCAGGATGCCGATGAGATTCTGCAGGAATTATTACAAGAGGATTTAAAAAATTGTGGCAATGCACAGCAGCTTGATCTCGCAAGATTAAAACTACTTTCAAAACCCCGACAGCGACAACTGCTTTCAGCATGGATGAAAGGTGAAGATATATATCGGCCAGCTTTTGAAATGGTTGAGCGGATTCAGCATGAAGTTATTGCTGCCAAAGCCGATGCACAGGCGGCGCTACACTGGAACAAGTATTATTATGTTCGTTATCATGGGCAGCTTCACCGTTTACAGGCAGATGAATATCTGGCTGAGAAAAATACTCAGCTCATTTTTGAACAAAGTCTTATTCCCGAGCTTTCTCATGTTTACCAAACTGCTTCTGGCCATTATCAGATTCAACCGCAAGCAGTCGGTTTATCAGCAGATTTATTGAAACAGAATCTTGTATTAACATCGCGGCAAGGTGGGGAAAGAATTCATCTTTATGGCCGGGTAGGTGCATGGCCGCTCAAAAAGGCTATTCAGGAAGCACAAATTTTTCCTTGGCAGCGTCATCAGATTCAAATATTAAGCCGAGATAATGTTATGCTTGGGGTTTTTACGCCCAAAGGGTTTTGGTTGGCGCAATCTCCATATTGTGAGCGAGGTGGCTGGCAACCGGTATTAATCACTCAGCAACAACAAATGTAAATGACGAGCATTGAACATGAGCACAGCTTTAAATTGCAATATCTGTTTTATTGGCGGTGGCAATATGGCACAAGCCTTAATTGGTGGCCTGTTAGCACGTGGGTTGCCTGCTACCCGTATTACAGTAGCTGATCCGGTTGAACAGATTCGTTCATTGCTTCAGGAAAAAGATATCCATGTGACTGAAGACAATGTTGCAGCTATTCATGATGCCGATGTGGTCGTTCTGGCTGTTAAACCACAGGTATTGGCTAAGGTATTGCAACCTTTAAAAGGTCTGTTTGCTGGAAAACTGCTTATTTCAATTGTAGCAGGTGCTCAGATTGCAACTATCGCTGAGCTGGTCGAGAGTGATCAGGTGGTACGGGTAATGCCGAATACACCGGCACTGGTACAGACTGGTGCACACGGATTATATGCCAGCCCTGCTGTGCAGCAGGCGGACCGTGATCTGGCTAGCCAGATTCTGGCATCGACCGGTTTGACCTTGTGGGTTAATACCGAAGAACAGATTGATGCCGTTACTGCGGTCTCTGGGTCTGGCCCGGCATATTTTTTCTATATGATGGAAAGTATGATACAGGCGGGTAAAAATCTTGGTCTGGATGAGAAAGTAGCTACCGCACTGACTTTACAAACAGCTTTAGGTGCTGCACAAATGGCGATTACCAGCTCCAGCTCACCGTCTGAGTTACGTAAAAATGTAACCTCACCGAACGGCACAACACAGGCTGCACTGGAAATGTTTGATCGTGCCCAGATTTCCCAGAATATTCAGGCTGCACTTGCTGCAGCGAAAAAACGCAGCCAGGAACTCGCACAAGAGCTGAGTGAAAGCACTAAATAATTTGATTTGATTAGGAAAGTTAAAGTATGGGTGCAAATTCTGCGCTAATTTTTGGCATTATCATTAACGTAGCGATTTTGCTCGTCTTCTTCCGTTTCTTGGTCCAGTTGGCTGCGGTGAATCCTTACAACCCGGTAGTAATGTCTACGGTCAAGGCAACCAAGATTGTTGATGTGTTCGGCCGTATCCTGCCAACACTCGGTAAAGGCCGTGTAAATCTGGCAGCTCTGGTTCTGATCGTGGTGTTATATCTGCTCAAGATTTTCGGCCTGATGTATCTGTCTGGTGTTATGCCAAACAGCCCTGTGCATCTGGTGATCTTGACTTTTGTGACCATGATTCAGGATTTATTACGTTTCTGTCGCTATCTGATTTTTGCAACGATCATCCTAAGCTGGGTGGTGATGTTTACCCAGTCGCGCGGGCCTTATATTGAAGTCATTCAAGATCTGGCTGAACCTTTATTGGCACCGTTTCGCCGCTTGATGCCTAATATGGGGATGATTGACCTGTCTCCAATTTTGGCATTCCTGGCGCTCTATATTGCCGAGATTTTGATGAATGAAGTTGCCCGGATTTTGTTAGTGGGTTTATAAAGCGCTAAAATAAAAAAGGACCGTTAGGTCCTTTTTTATTTTCTGGTGATTGGGTAAAGCAAGTCGTAACTTAGTGTGCCTCTTCCCAGTTACAACCTTTACCTACTTCTACCAGTAAAGGTACAGAGATTTCGACTACCGACTCCATAACCTCAGCCAGTTGAGGGGCCAGCTCATCTGCGATATTTTCATCAACCTCGAATACCAGTTCATCATGAACCTGAAGTAATAAACGCGCCTGATCTTTCGGTAAGATTTTATCTACCGAAATCATGGCCAGTTTAATAATATCTGCCGCGCTTCCCTGTAATGGTGCGTTAATCGCAGCACGTTCAGCTGCTTTGCGTACCATCATGTTACGGGCATCAATATCTGGTGTGTATAAACGGCGACCAAATAGCGTGTCTACAAAGCCCTGTTCCAAAGCCAGTTGACGGGTACGTTGCATATACTCATAAATTCCCGGATAACGGTGAAAATACTGTTTGATATAATCCTGCGATTCCTGACGGGTAAAACCAAGCTGACGAATCAGACCGAACTCAGACATGCCATACAGTAGTCCAAAGTTTACAGCTTTAGCCTGCCGGCGCTGGTCATTGGTGACGTCTTCAAGGGCGATTCCCAAAACTTCAGCTGCTGTACGGCGATGAACATCCTGACCGTGGCGGAAAGCATCTAGCAGGGCATCATCTTGCGAGAAATGGGCCATTAAACGCAATTCGATTTGCGAATAGTCAGCAGCCAGCAAGACACGACCAGCCGGAGCAATAAAGGCTTTACGAATCTGTCGGCCAATTTCTCCGCGAATTGGAATGTTTTGTAAGTTCGGATCAGATGATGACAGACGTCCGGTGGCAGTAAGTGCCTGATGGTAGCTGGTATGTACCCGATGGGTAGAATTATTGGACTGCTTGACCAGAGCATCTGTATAGGTGCTCTTCAATTTAGCAAGACTGCGGTGTTCCAGAATTACAGCAGCAATTGGATGCTCGATTTTTTCCAGAATACTTTCGCTAGTACTGAACTGGCCTGTGGCAGTCTTTTTACCACCTTTAATGCCGAGTTTTTCAAAAAGTACTTCACCTACCTGTTTCGGAGAAGCAATATTGAACGTTTCACCAGCCATTTCCATTGCTTGCTGTTCCAGCTCCTGCATGGTTTTGGCAAACTCTACGCTGAGCTGGTCCAGAAAGCCGTGGTCTAGACGTATACCATCTTCTTCCATACCCGTCAGAATACGGGCAACCGGCATTTCAATATTATATAAAATATTGCAAAGTTCCGGATGAGCTTTTAATTTTTCAGCCAGTACTTCATAGAGGCGATAAGTAACGTGGGCATCTTCGGCTGCATAAGGTGAAGCCACTTCCAGCTCAATCTGGTTAAAAATCTTCTGCTTGGCACCTTTCCCCGCAACCTGCTCAAAGGTAGTGGTCAGGTGACTTAAATATAGGCGCGCGACATCATCCATACCATGACGGGTAGCCACCGAGTTCAGCACGTAAGAGGCCAGCATGGTGTCAAAAAACCAGCCCTTGAGTTCAATTCCATGATTGGCAAAGATATGGGCATCATATTTAAGATGATGGCCAATTTTTTCAACCTGATCATTTTCCAGAATAGGCTTGATTTGAGCCATAACCTGTTCACGGTTCAGCTGCTCAGGTGCACCTGCATAGTCATGTGCCAGAGGAACGTAATATGCATCTTTTGCATCAAAGGCGACAGAGAAGCCGACCATTTCTGCTACCCGGTAGTCCAGACTTGTTGTTTCAGTATCAATAGCAAAGCGGGTTTCGCTAGACATACGCTGAAATAACAGTTCCCAGTCTGCCTGGGTCAGCACGGTATGATAAGTTGCTTCGCCCAGCCGGTCTTCTTCACTGCTCAAAGTAGCATGTTCATCTGGTATATCTTTATTTGCAGGTAAAGCCGTAGCTTGAGCTGAAGCCTGTTTATAAGTAGTGTTATTTGGATTATGGGGGTGATCTAGGGATTGTAGCTGATTACGGAACTCAAGTTCGGTATACAGATTACGCAAGGTTTCTACATGCGGATCTGCCAGTTTTAGGTCTTCCCAGCTTATATTCAAGTCAAGATCACATACAATGGTAGCCAGCTGATGGTCAATGGTTATACCTTCGAGATTATCCTTAATACTCTGGCCGACTCTACCCTTAATATGTTCTACATTTTCTAGAATGCCCCCAAGTGAACCGTATTCATTGAGTAGTTTAGCAGCAGTTTTTGCCCCTACACCTGGTACACCCATAATACCATCTGAGGCATCACCCATCAGGGTCAGGTAGTCAATAATCTGGTGAGGCCATACTCCAAACTTCTCAAAGACTCCCTGAATATCCATCGGTTTGTCTTTAAAACTGTCTTCCAGTGTCACTTTATCTGTGACCAGCTGTGCCATATCCTTGTCACCAGTAGAGATCAGGACCTGATGGCCGGCAGCTTCAGCGCGTTTTGCCAGTGTTCCAATGATGTCATCAGCTTCGGCACCCGGCAGGGAATAAAGGGGAATACCTAAAGCCCGGATCAGGGCATGCAGATAAGGAATTTGCTGGGAGAGTTCACTTGGCATGCTTGGGCGGTCACCTTTATAAAGTGGCGACAGCTCATGGCGGAAAGTAGGCTCGGGTGTATCAAAAATTACAGCCATATGGGTGGGCTGGATGCGGCGCATCAGTTTTTGTATTGCAGAAATCGCGCCACGGATTGCATTGGTATGTAACCCGGTTGAAGTGGTTAATTGAGGCAGCGCATGAAATGCCCGGAATAAAAAATAGGACCCATCAACCAAGACAAATGGTGGCATTGAATACTTCCTTACAATCGAATGGCTTTATTCTACGTGAATTTTCTCTGCAATGCAGAATATGAATTTTGCAGCAGTTTGTATGCAAATTCTTTTATCTGATAAGAGATCGGTTAAGATAGCCAAAATTGGACAGGAATACTCAATTTGCCCATGTATAACAAAGATAAGCAGGGATATTTCATTTTTCTTCTGATCATACTTGTCGTTATTTTTGCTGGCTCTGCAGTTGTTAATTTTGAGCTTGGCATGGTCGGCGCCAGTTTATTTTTCAGCATATTACTCATCCAGCTGGTTTCAAATATGCAACAGCGTTTGCAGCAGCTAGAACAGCGGGCGAAATTTATACAGCCAGTAACCGATCTGGTTTGGCAAAAAGCAGGGATATATGCAAGTGTGCTGTTTGGGGCAGTGATCTATTTAAGTGACTGGCGCAGTATGCTCTGGCTTGCAATTATAATTTTTATCATTTGTCTGATTCATTTGCTTAACCGGTTGCAACAACGTTTGGCTAATCTGGAGCAGCATCATTCACTGGCTGAACCTTCTTTACTTCCGTTACCCGCCCGGCAACTGCAAAGCAGGCAAGAAGCAGAAATACTTTCCGAACAGACTTCTCCTTCAGGGCCAGCTCATACCGGATCTTCTGTTACCGAACCAGATAGAGTACCAGCAGTAGCACCAGAACCGGCTGCTTCAAGCTGGTGGCAGCCTGCCATTAACTGGATGGTACATGGTAATCCAATCTTGCGAGTCGCTGTGGCAGTGCTGATGATCGGAGTCATATTATTACTCCGCTTTGCCAGTGAACACTGGCAACTCAGCTTGGGTTTTCGCTTAGGGTTTATTGCTTGTATTGGCGGTGCTATTACATTTTTTGGCTATAGTCTGCAAAAGAGAAATCTTTTATTTGCTGTTGCATTACAGGGGGTAGGACTCGCTGTTATTTTCCTGACACTGGTATTTGCCCATCATTATGGAGTTATTACCAGCCTGTCTATAGCCAGTATGCTCTTTGCAGCACTGTTGATAGTGACCAGTTATTTGAGCCTCAAACAGCATGCTGTTTATCTGGCTATACTAGCTTTAGGAATGGCCTATGCGGCGCCCCTGGTCATTCCACAGTATCATCCGGATACAGTGTTTTTACTGGGCTATTATTTATTAATTAATCTGGCAGTGGCTGTAGTTAATTTTGTTCAGTCCTGGAAAATTCTTAATCACATTGCATTCTTCGTCACCATGCTGTTAGGTGGTAGTGTCATCGTCATATATAGCGAAGCAAAACAGTATCTCATCCTTGATCTCATCATCTGGCTGCATATTCTGCTCTTTATCTGGCTAAGTATTCGCTACAGCCAGTTAATTGCACGTAAACACGCATTAAGTTTAAGACAATTACTTAGCCATCCTGAGCAAGAACAGGGCCGTTTACAGCCATTGCTTGATGTGAGCCTGATCTTTAGTGTGCCCGTGCTGGGTTTTTCCCTGCATGCCTGGTTAATGCGCGATAACACATTTGCTTTGACTCTAGGTGCTGCCTTGCTGGCGCTCATCTATGCCGGATTAACACTCTGGATTCGTCAGCGACAGCAGGAGCTATCTTTACTCGCTAAAAGTTTCTTTATTTTATCGGTTGCTTTTATTGCGCTAATTTTTCCGCTGGCCCAAGGGGCACACTGGAGCACCATTGGCTGGGTCGTACAGGGCGCCGCTCTAATTGTCTGGGGCGTAACTGAACGCTACCGATTTAGCCGTTATATTGGGGTAGCATTACTTTTGCTAAGTTCAGTGACCCTGTTTTATCAAATCTGGAGCCAAATCCAGTTTCCGGTTTTAAGTACAGCAATTTATGCGTTTGCCCAGCTGATATCAGTATATTACCTGTTACAGCATCAGCCCTCTGAAGAAAGGTATTTTAGTAGCAGTGTATTAAGCTGTATTTTACTGGCTTTAGGTCTTTATGCGGGAGCCGCCGCCGCTGTACACAGTCTTGGTCTGCAAGGGCAGGGTTTAAGCCCATATCTGGCTATGGCAGCTCTTTTATCTGCAGTATTTACAGCATTTATGCACTGGAAAACCCAAGTAAATTGGTTGCTGGTACAGTTATTTATCAATACGCTATTTTTATTATTTTTAGGTGCTGCGATCTGGCAGGAAAATTTGTGGACTAATCTGGCATGGAGTACATCGGGGTCTCAATATTCGTTCCTGTTTGCTTCGGCCGTTACTGCTTTTATAACATTATGGACAAAACCTGAACATAACAGTCAATCAGTAAAAGAATTTTGGGCTGCGGTTAGCTGGTTATTGTTGGCTGTTACTGGTTTGGCTATTTTGCCAACAACGCCACTTCTGGCACTGGGCTTAATTCCTGCATTGTATGGCGCTTGGGTAATTTACTCAAAAACACCTTTACTGATGCATTCTATTACAGTGTGGTGTTTAAGTCTGTTGTGGCTGACTGGCCTGAGCATTGATGTTCAGGTTGCTGAATATGCCTACTGGACAGTAATTCTTAATCCTGCCGATCTGCTTTCGATTGGAGTAATGGCTGGTTTACTCTGGGCGATTTATCAATATCGATTCCATGATAAAAATCTGGAATGGACATTCAAGATTGGTTCGATTCTGGTGAGCTTGCTGGTTATGAGCAGTATCATGGTACGTGGCTTACATCATTACATGGGTACGCCACTTTGGGGAACAGCAATTTGGAGTAATGGGACAGTTCAGCTCAGTTTAACCCTGTTGTGGGTTATCCTTGCTTTTATCCTGATGACGCTGGCCAGTCGCCGCTTGTTGCGACAGATCTGGTTTATCGGTGCAGCCTTACTGGCTATTGTAGTGGCAAAACTGGTCTTTCTGGATCTATCGCAAAGTGGCACTATTACCCGGGTGTTCTCGTTTATTGGGGCCGGAATCGTGATGCTGATTATTGCTTATCTGGCACCTCTGCCACCTGCCATACAACAGTCGACAGATGATGAGCCTAAAGTTTAGGCTCACGTTTTATTTCTCTGGCATTCGCATATGTATCAATATCTTCATTAGCCAATGCAGCAGTGAGAGGGGGGCGGTCAACAAATCCCATTTTGGGAACAGGAATTTCAATCTGATTATCGACAAAGCCATTACGGATCAATTCCTGCATTTCATCACGGACCTGCAGATAATTTTCCCGGCTACACCATACGGCGAACAATAGTTCAATTGATGATTCTCGAAATGCCGTTACTGTCACTGCCGGTTTAGGTTCGTCCAAAACCAGAGGATACTTATTGGCAACTTCCAGCAGAACTTCCCGTACTTTAATAATATCTTCATGGAAATTAATCGCGAGGGTAATGGGGATGCGCCGTATAGGAAATTTTGACAGATTCATGACTGGTGCCCGAATCAGCTGTTCATTCGGCAAACGCACATAAACATTATCGAGGGTGAGCAATTTGACCGAAAGCAGATCAATTGACAGAACCTCGCCTTCAATCACATGGCCACGGATGAGAGTAATCTGGATGGTATCACCGACCTCAAAGGAACCTTCACCAATCAGGAAGAGACCGCTAATCAGGTTGGTTGCAGAGGTCTGCGAAGCAAAACCTAAAGCTACTGTTAAAATACCGGCGGCGCCAAGAAAAACGCTAAGTTTGAAACCGGCTTCCTTTAAACTGGCAATTACAAAAAGCAGAAAGATAAAATAAAAAATACCGCGGCGCCAGACTAGGCGCTGATGAGCATTAAAACGTAAACCTACCGTACGGATAAAAGTATTGGAAATTACCCGGGCAATCAAGAAACCAATCAGGCAAAGTACCAGCCCCACCAAGATTTCACTTAAACGGTCCAGATTAATATTGGTAAAGATTCCTTTGAGGCTTTGGGTCACTTCTTTTGGAATATTTGTATCAGCCATGACCACCTCTTAGAAGAATGAATCAAACATGTTAAATAGTGCTCCACCTGGAGAGCGCGGGGGATGAATATACTGAACCTCGCCAGCCAGAGGCGGGGTCTGGTTTTCAATTCTTACCCGCGGAGGACGGTCCAGTCCTTCATGCAGAACTTTAATCTGTGAAGTCCATAAACGGCCAGTTTTTCCGCTATAAAACAAAGGCAAGGCAGGTACAGGCACATTCATGCGGTCAAAACGCAGCTGCTGATTGCTGGTATTATGAAAATGAATAGGGGTTACTGCGCGAAAAGCACGCGGTTTAAGCTGGCTTAGTTCAGTACGGCCATCCACTGCAGTGGCATAGCACATTTCACCGGTACGCTGGTCTGGGCCAAACCAAGTATCTTTAGAAAGAATGACCGGTAAATCGAATAAAGGATCTCGCTGACTTTCTACAAAACCGGCAATCCATAAGGGAGTGCTGATATAAAGCGTACCGCGTTGCCCTGCTGGAATGTAAATTGGATTGACCGGTTTAATTACGACAGAGCGGTCAGCCAGACGAGGCATGAGCTGGAATTTGCTATGTGTTTTTTTAAACATATAACGTTCAATCTCAACCGGCTGTGGAAAGATAAAATCTGGTTCTTCAATGATACGCCATTCCTGCTCATCATCATGCTGAAACTGTGGTCGATGATATTCAAGTTGCCACTCGCGCTGACTGCGAGTCAGACGAAAAAATAATGAACCGAACTGCCAGGCTTTATTCTGGTTCATATCAAATTGCTGTTCACCCCACCACTTGATAGTAGAAGATTCAGGCTCGAAATTTTCATTGTAATTTGTCAAGACCAGTTATTCCTTTCATCACATCTTTAGCAAAAAACAGACTTCACGCTGTCATATGCATAGAGTACACTCAAAACCAATTTTTCTATTATTATAAGTTGTGATGCAAATACTTAAACAACTACAAATACCTTACAGTTTTGCAAAACGTCATGGCGTCATCTTGCGTTATGAAGGGGACCAAGTCTATATCATGCGTCGTGAAGACACGACTCCCCTTGCTTTGCAGGAGGCTCGTCGGCTACTGGGCCGCCCGGTACATTATCAGTTATGCAGTGCGCAAGAGTTCAATAGTTTATTAGGATCCAGTTATGCCGGTGATACCGGTGAATCACAGCAGGTAGCTGCAGGGCTCGAAGACCATCCGGATTTGCTGAGCCTGGCAGATCAGGTACCTGAAGCAGAAGACCTGATGGATCAGGAAGATGATGCACCCATCGTTCGTCTGATTAATGCCTTGCTGTCTGAGGCAATTCGTGTCGGTGCATCCGATATCCATATTGAATCTTTTGAGAAAAAACTTTCAGTTCGTCTGCGGGTCGATGGACAGTTGCGAGAAATCGTTCAGCCACGGCGGGAGCTTGCACCTTTGCTGGTGTCCCGGATTAAAGTAATGGCCCGTCTGGATATTGCCGAAAAACGTATTCCACAAGATGGCCGTATTTCACTTCGTCTTGCCGGACGCGAAGTTGATGTTCGTGTTTCGACCTTACCTTCTTCGCATGGTGAGCGGGTTGTTATGCGTCTGCTCGACAAACAGGCGGGTCGTCTTAATATGACGCATCTCGGCCTGATTGCAGAAGATTATGAACGGTTAAAAACTTTGGTGCACCGACCCCATGGTATTATTCTGGTGACCGGTCCAACCGGTTCTGGTAAAACCACGACTTTATATGCGGCTTTGTCTGATCTGAATGATGGTAGCCGTAATATCCTGACAGCCGAAGATCCTATTGAATACCAACTTGAAGGAATTGGCCAGACCCAGGTTAACACCAAAGTAGATATGACTTTTGCGCGGGCTTTAAAAGCTATGCTGCGTCAGGACCCAGATGTGGTTATGGTCGGGGAAATTCGTGATCTGGAAACAGCTGAAATCGCAGTGCAGGCCTCTTTGACCGGCCACCTTGTACTTTCTACACTCCATACCAATACCGCTATTGGTGCAGTAACACGTCTAAAAGATATGGGCATTGAACCTTTTTTACTTTCAAGTTCTTTAATTGGTGTGGTGGCTCAGCGTCTGGTACGTACTTTATGTGCACATTGTGTTAATTGGCGTGAGGCTGATAGTTTTGAGCAGCATATCTTTAACTCTTTTGAACAGATAGAACCGGTTCGTTTACCTGTACCTAAGGGCTGCGAACACTGTGCCCATACCGGCTTTACTGGGCGTACAGCTATTTATGAGATTGTTCCGATTGATGAGCAGATGCGCCGTCTGATTCATGGGAATGCAGCAGAGTATGAGCTGGAAAATTTTGCCCGCAGACATGCAGGTTCAATTCGCGAAGACGGCTTGCGTAAAGTATTGCAGGGTAAAACAACTTTAGAAGAAGTGCTTCGCGTTACCAATGAAGCAGCCGAATAAGTCATTTTATAAGAATATTAATCAGGGCATTATAAAATTCTGTTTTTGAATTTTATAATGCCATTTTACTTTTAAGTCGTAATTTTTAAATCAACATTAATATTATTGCGAGTCGCGTTTGAATATGGACAGACAATATGAGCAGCTTCAACCAGTTTTTCCGCTTCAGTCTGGTCCATTCCTTCTAAATGAATATTGAGTGTGACTTCAATACCAAAACCGGTCGGTATCGGCCCAATTCCTACTTCGCCGTCAATATAAGCATCTTTAGGCATGCTATATTTATCACGGCCCGCAACAAATTTCATTGCACCCAAGAAGCAGGCAGAATAGCCAGCCGCAAATAATTGTTCAGGGTTAGTGCCACCACCAGGACCGCCCATTTCCTTTGGTACAGCCAGTTTTACATCTAAAATCTCGTCAGATGAGGTTGCGCGACCATCACGGCCACCTGTTGCTTTTGCATGTGCACGATAAACTACTTTTTCTAAAGCCATTTTATTACCTATAAGCGAATAGTTGTAGTGTTATCGTGGCGTATTAAAGACCAGAATAAATTGGTTTTTTTGTAAAAAAATCTAAAACTAAATTAAATCAGAACGTGACCAGTTTTCGATGTTGCATGAGAGGCATAGAGCTACGTACAGACTGCTGTTCTTGCAGGTCAAAAGGAACGGTAATCAGGCCCGGACCTTCATTGTTAACCATAGCCAGCAGCTGGCCGCGTGAGTCTGCTGCGGCTGTATGTCCCCAAGTCTGGCGCTTTTCACCATGCCAACCCTGCTGCGCTGCACCTAAAACCTGACATTGGCTATCCATTGCGCGAGCTTGTAAAAGTAACTGCCAGTGTAATTGGCCTGTAGTGTAAGTAAAAGCAGCTGGCGCAGTTAAAATATTAGCACCACGCTGACGTAGGGTTAGAGCCAGCTCTGGAAAGCGAAGGTCATAACACACCATAAGCCCGATTTGGCCAAATGGTGTATGAATAACTACAGGCTCGTCACCAGGTTCAAATACTTTAGATTCCTGGTAACCACCTACAGCATCCCCAACCTGAACATCAAACAGATGAATTTTGTCATAACGTCCTTCGGTTTTTTCCGGACTGATACATAAACTGGTCGTACGTACCCGACCATCTTTTATGGTAGAGCCATCAGGACGAAACGGGCAGGGCAATGTACCTGCAATGATCCAAAGATTATAATGATGTGCCAGCTGCTCTAACCGGCGCTGAATATGTTCAAACTGTTCAGCCGTTTCACGCTGTTTACCTGCTGCAAAACAGACGAAATTTTCCGGAAATACAATAAGCTCGGCACCTTCAGCCTTACTCTGCTGCATCAAACGTTCAATCTCGATGAAGTTATCTTCAATCAGATTTTGGGAATTCATTTGAACAACAGAAAGTAATGGCATCAGCTACTCCGTTTGTTTAGGCTTCAGGTCGAAGGCGCATTTTTACGTTCAGATACCTGATCCAGTGTATCCTGTTCTTTTTGCAACTGTTTCACCAGAGGTTCAAACATGTTCTGGTTATTCTGGTTGAGTTTCATTAGGGTTCGGTGAGCATCGAGTACAGTAGTCAACATAGCACCATGAGTTACATGCTCTTCAACAAGTGTACGTGTGCAAACGTTTGGATCACCGCAGTAATTTAAAATTACAAAAACCTGCCCCAGCCCCATACTATTGGCCAGAGTCGTAATATCGGAATTGGTAGAGAGCATGACAGCCTGAATATTATGGGTCTGCTTAAGTTTTAAGCCCAGCTTCGCCAAAATACCTAATACAGTACTGTCAATAAAAGTGGTCTGGGTCAAATCGACGATTGCACCCACGACACCTGCTTGTTGCTCAATTTTACCAAGTAGTTTGTCTAGACTTATACAAGATTGGGCTCGCACTTCACCAATAAGTTTGAAAATATGCGTTCCATTCAAGCTTGCATATTCAACATGACCTGTTGACATATAAATGCCATTTGCAGAGAAGGATATGAAAATTATCACATAGGGGGGCTACAGACTCAAGTGGCCGATAGTCATCATAGCTATAGCTAAAGAGTATTATATTGATAAATCAGTTAATTCTTTCGACATAGACTTAAGATAGCAATGTCATCTGCAACATGACTCGGAGGCTCAAATGACTGTTTTTCCAGATGTTGGACCAGTTGTTCAAACTGTTCATTCAAACGCCCATCAAAGGGTTCAAGGGCGCCATCTGAACAGATAATGAACCGTGCATGCTGGTTCAGATAACATTCAAACTCTTCAACTTCTAGATCATCTGTCAAGCCTAATGGAAAGCTGCTCGTACTTAAAATTTTCGGTGGTTTATGTGGTTCAAACAAAATAGCGGGCGGATAATGTCCCGCGCTGGACCAGCGGAGTTGATGGGTTTCGAGGTTTAAAATTCCGGCAATCATGGTGATATGCTTTTCAATATTTTCTTGCATCAGCATACCGTTTAGTTTCTTGATCAGTTCACAGGGTGTTTTAGAGCGTCCATGAAAGGCAGCCATCCATGAGGTTAACAAGCTGCTGGTTACCCCATGGCCTGAAACATCTGCTAAATAGAAAATAATTTCTTTATCATTCAGCTTCCAGTAGTCATACCAGTCACCGGACAGATAGGCTGAAGGTTGAAAAAAAGTTTCTATTTCATAATCTTTTAAGGCTAAAGGATTAGGTAAAAGACGTTTTTGCAGTTCTGCGGCTGAGGGCAGATCACGACTATCCTGATTACGTTTATACTGTGCATCTATTTTTAACAACGCCTGATCAGGCTGATCCGGTAGATCATTCCAAATCCAGCCAGCTAACGCTCCCTGTTCCCAGGCTTTGGCAAGTGCAGCCCCCTCATGCTGAAAAGCAATAACTACAGTAGGTAAATTCCACTGATAAACCAGGAAATCTTCTACATCTGCAATTGCAATAATTGTCGGGTCGTATAAATCGATATCCTCAATATGAATCATTTGCAGATTCGGAAGCGCATGTAAAGCCCGATCCAAATAAGGAATAGGGCGAGTGGGCTGAATAAAATACATAAGAGGCGTTGATTTACCTGTTTTAAACAAATTTTAAGTTCATCATAATAGATATACTAATTATATAAATCAAAGTGTTGCTAGAGTAACTGAAAAGGATCTAGCAAAACTATTTATCAATTAGTTAATCCGAGATAATTTCAGGATCCGCATTTTCATCATCTGCCTCATCATCAATAAAAGTGATTTCAGCATCAGTGCCCTTTTTCTGGGCAATCTCATAGTTTTTACGCTGTAAATAAATATCACGGATGGCAGCATAACGGTCGCCCTGTAAGACATCTTCAACATCAAGTAGCTGGGAACGAATATCGATACCACGTAGCATCTGGTCCCCCCAGTAAAGGCCCTCGTGATCTTCAAAAATATATTTTTGTGGTCGTGCCTGACTGTCTACTACGCGACCTACAGTATCACGAAAAGTACTCGGACCTAAAACAGGTAATACCAGATAAGGCCCGGACGGCACTCCCCAATAGCCCAAAGTTGTACCAAAGTTCTCGTCTTCACTCTCTAAACCTACACGTCTCGCTGGATCAGCAAAACCTAAACTGGATAGGGTATTTACTGTAAAACGACCAAGAGTTTTTGCTGCGCGGGCCGGACGTCCTTGCATAAGCTGGTTTACTGCGTTCCAGGGTTCACCTAAATTCTTGCGGAAATTGCGGTAGGTTCCCCGCACATCAGTAGGTATCTTTTCTACATATTGCACAGCAACCGGTCGAATAATAGTGCGATCAAGCGCATCGTTTAATTCATAGATCTGACGATTCAGAGGTTGTAAAGGATCTTTGACCTCCTCAGGCTGTGCTGCATTAGCATTTACCTTTAAGTCTTGACGGGTAACATTCTTGAGCTGCCTTAAAGCTTCTAAACGAGAAGGATGAGACGGATGAGACGGATCAATCACCTCAGCATCAGGAACCTGTTCTGCTGAAGCCGAAACAGGCTGGGCAATCTCCTGAGCGAAACTAGAAGAAGCAAAACCGGCAGCCAGTAAGCTTGCCCATAAAAAATGAAAGTGAGGCATAAAAATTCCTAAAACTTCTACAAGCAGTATTAAAGCAAATTTGTTTGAAATATGGTGAAAAAAAGATGTTTTGTTTAAGAATTATCCAGATGAACGATATTTTGTAAAATACCGCTTGCGTTAGGGAATAAATGGCCTATAATGCACATCCATCGGCGGTGATGAAGATTAAAACTTCTGATAAAACAGCAACTTAGTTAAATATAGTTAAGTCGGGTTTTGTTAGATAAGTTTAAAATAATCTGAATTACCAGTTGACTTTCTGAAAAGAAAGCGTAATATAGCCGACCTAGCTTGCTGCTGACGAAGCAGTAAGAAGATCATTAAGAGAATATGAAGAACAACTTGTGTGGATTTTTACTGGTTGATCGATCGAAATAATTTTCATTGATTGAATGGTAGAAATTTCTCGAAGTTTATTTGAGTAAATTTTTAGTCAGAAGATTAATGAGCCAGAATTGGTACCTTGTCTATAA